>NZ_JAVRCP020000004.1:26823-266835 GCF_034530675.2 Nostoc sp. DedVER02 | reverse complement strand
CACTCAACCTGCGGGCTTATGATTTCGTTTCCCAAGAATTACGGGCGGCGGAAGACCCCGAGTTTGAAACCTTCTATACCAAAAACATTTTGCTGAATGAGGGTATCCGCGCTTGGATGGCTCCTCAAGATCAACCCCACGAACAATTTGTATTCCCAGAAGAAGTACTACCTCGTGGTAATGCTCTCTAATATTAAAAGCCCATCATGGCTTGAAGCATAGTGGTTGCCGAAAATTGACATCAGCCAGATTAAATAATTTTCTTGGCATAAGCTAAAAAAGTGTCAACATTCCCATTTTCCATTCCTCTCCCACCAAAAGGTGGGAGATTTTTTTTATAGATGGTTAATATCTCTTTTTTATATGTTATGTTAGATAAAGGTTATGAACCCAGAGTAAAAGCTCTGCCCTTTTGAAACTAAGACCGCTTAGGCAATAAGGAGGTGATGCCCATGATAGAAAGTAGTAAAAGCATGGGTCATCAGGTTGCAGTTAGCCGGCTGTGTGCCGGGGCTGTTCTCTAAAAGTTAGCCTTAGTTATCTTTGAGATACTAAGTTAGCTCAAGTAGCTAGGCAAGCTCGGAGTCCCTTCCGGCAGTCTGGTTGCAACCTGAAGACCCGCTAGACCGCTCTGACTTAGATTATCCAATCTAAATCAGAGCGGATAGTTTTTTATGGGTAACTTTTGAAAACTTAGATAACAATACCTGCGGCGGGCAAAGCCAATGTATTTAAGTTTTCTTAAAAATAAAAATATCTTGCATCAAATCTTAGAGTATAACTCTATGTGAGCTATAGCGTTTATTTACCAAGTTTTATCTAAAATATATACACACGTGTTACAAACTAGTTTTTCTTTCAATACTATATTGTGTGTGGTGTGTGTGGAAAATAATAAGGTTTTTTTGTCAAATACAAAATGTAGCAAATTAAGTAGGAATTTTTTGATATGTCACAACTACTGACTGAAGCGGGAATTCAAGAACAAGCAAAAGTTCTGTCTGGTTGGACTGTCGAAGACTCCAAGTTGCATATCACCCACACATTCAAGGATTTTATCCAAGCAATTGAGTTTGTTAATAAGCTTGTGGAGCCTGCTGAGTCAGCAGGACATCATCCAGATATAGAGATTTCCTACAACAAAGTGAAGATTACGCTCACATCACATGATGCAGGTGGACTCACTCAGGCAGACTTTGATGTAGCGCAGGCGATTTCCCAAATTCAATAAGTGGCTTCTTCTGACATTTTGCACCAGGCGACTAGAAGCAACTGCGACAAATACAACACTACCCTATCTTTACTCATAAGGGAAAAGTTGTAGGGAAATTGATTGAGAGTAATGTTACAGGTTTTTCTTTGGAGAGCATGGTTTCAAAAACCTTGATTCCTGATTTTGTTTTTATTCCAATAATACCAAGCGAACGACCCCGCAGAAGACCTTTGCTACGATTGTACAGCCAAGCCAGTGTATTGCTAGCTAGCGTGCAATTAATAGTCAGCTAAGTATAAAGAGTGATTTTTTCAGCAATCGGCTAAGTATCTAACGCTTTCGTCAATTTAGCCAAGTGAGAAGCAGATGCTCTAAACCATACTCCCTGCTTAGATATTTAGATAATTATGTGTGACAGTTATTAAGCCGATCGCTCCAATCTTGCCATATAGATCAGATGTTTTATAATGTTATGATATAAAGATATGTTTTTGCATAAGTTAATCACATTAGTTTTTAACCTGAAATTAATCGTTTATTAGCCTTGCAAAAACTAGAATTGTAGTAATGGCAATTATGCCTCATCCATAGGTTTCAATGAGATGTCGCATTTTCGAAAATTAGGTGGAAAGAAACCAACTATTTAAATAAGGTGTGAGGAGTAAGGAAAAGATGTCTAATCTATTATGGAAATCTTTAGTGGTTAGCCCAGCAGTTTTGGGAGCAACATTGTTAGTTTCGACAACAGCAATTGCGGCTCCAAACACAGCCACTGAAGTATCGCCAGCTAAACAACCAACTGTAGCTGAAGTTGTCCAACAGCCAGAAATATTGGCTCAAACAACCATAGATCAAGTTAATCGCTACAGTAACGAAGGCAACCAAAATAACTCTCAGTCTCAAGTAACCTCAGTTTCACAATTTTCCGACGTACAACCCACTGACTGGGCATTCCAAGCATTGCAGTCCTTGGTTGAGCGTTATGGTTGTATTGCAGGTTATCCGAATGCTACTTATCGCGGTAATCGTGCTTTGACTCGTTATGAATTTGCTGCTGGTTTGAACGCATGTTTGGATCGCGTTAACGAGTTGATTGCTACAGCAACAGCCGACTTAGTGACAAAACAAGATTTAGCTACCCTACAGCGTTTACAAGAAGAATTTTCCGCAGAATTGGCAACCCTACGCGGTCGTGTAGATTCCCTAGAAGCGCGGACTGCTGAATTGGAAGCTAATCAGTTCTCTACTACGACAAAACTGGTCGGTGAAGCGATTTTTGCCGTCACTGATGTTTTTGGCGGCAATACTGGGGACGCTAACAATACCGTCTTCCAAGACAGAGTACGTTTAGACTTGCAAACCAGTTTCACTGGTAGAGACGTTTTGCACACCCGTCTCGCAGCCGGTAATTCACAAGCCTTTTCACTAGTAGATAATGCTGGTGGTGCTATCGGTAGTGCTGAAGGCACACAAACGTTTGAAGTCGGTAGTACTGGTGACAACAGTGTAAGGATAGATCGTTTGACCTATGAAGCTCCCGTAGGGCCAGCCAATGTGTACTTGGCAGCTAGTGGCGGACGACATAGCCAGTATGCAGCGGTTAATAACCCTTACTTTTTTGACAACACTGATGGCGGTAACGGCGCTTTATCAACCTTTGCCTCTGAAAGTCCCATATATCGGATTGGTGGCGGTGCAGGTATAGCGCTCAATGTACCCCTCGGTAAAGGTACTGGCATCTTAGGAAATAGCTCAATCACTGCGGGTTACTTGGCATCGCAAGCTAACGATCCTTCTCTTAGTTCAGGTCTGACCAATGGCGACTATGCAGCTTTGGGACAATTGAACTTTAGTGTTGGCGATCGCTTGGCTTTAGCTGCCACTTACGTCCACGGATATAGCGCAGGTGGTAATTTATTCAACTCCGGTTCCACCTCAGATGCAACTTTTGGAGAAGTTCTAGTAGGTACTGGACAAGCTAACACCTTACTAGGTGGAGCTTCTAGCAACTCCTACGGTGTGTCGGCTGCATTTAGACCCAGTGATAAGCTTTCAGTTAGTGGCTTCGTATCCTACCACGATGTTACTGGCTTTGGTGTAGGTGATGATTATGAAGCTTGGAGCTATGGTCTAGGGGTTGCCTTACCTGATTTCGGTAAAAAAGGTAACGTTTTAGGCATTTTTGCAGGCGCAGAACCTTATTCCTTTAACCGAACAGGTGTTGCTGCTGGTAATGATATACCCTATCATTTTGAAGGCTTCTACAAATACCGCGTATCGGATAACATCTCTGTCACCCCTGGAGTAATTTGGTTAACATCTCCTGGTCAGAACAGCGATAACGACGATGCGATTATCGGTACACTCAGAACAACTTTCACCTTCTAGAGTATTGAATATTCACTGACAATTTTAAACTCTATTTCTCCCCGCCTGATGGCGGGGTTTTTGTTTTTAGTAGCAGTAATGGATAAACCCCAGTTTGATATGTACTACATTTAGTCAAGAATCATCTGTTATTTGAACCTTAGCTGGACTTTATCCCCTTTTTTGCAACGCGATACTCCTACGGAGTAATTGCACGAATGCTATCGCTCAAACCTCTGTGGTACGGTAGTTTTACTATTTTAACTTCATCGATAATCTGTGATGGGGATTACAAATGGCTCTTGACTAAGTAACTGAGGACTACAATTATGCGAATTGCTCGTAACATTACAGAACTGGTTGGTCGTACTCCCTTAGTGCAGTTAAATCGCATTCCTCAAACAGAAGGATGTGTTGCGGAAATTGTGGTGAAACTGGAAAGTATGAACCCATCGGCATCGGTCAAAGACCGGATTGGGGTCAGCATGATTAACGCTGCCGAAGAGGAGGGGCTGATTACTCCTGGGAAGACAATATTGGTAGAACCCACTTCTGGAAACACAGGAATTGCTCTAGCAATGGCAGCAGCAGCTAAGGGTTATCGATTAATTTTGACAATGCCAGAGACAATGAGTGGGGAGCGTCGGGCAATGTTGCGGGCTTATGGAGCAGAACTGGAACTAACGCCAGGTATGGAAGGCATGAGTGGGGCAATTAGACGATCGCAACAAATAGTTAATAGTACGCCAAATACTTATATGTTGCAGCAGTTTCGCAATCCAGCCAATGCAAAAGTGCATCGGGAAACTACAGCCCTTGAAATCTGGGAAGATACCGATGGACAAGTAGATATAATCGTAGCTGGGGTAGGCACTGGTGGTACGATAACTGGTGTAGCAGAAGTGATTAAAGCACGCAAACCTACTTCTAAAGCGATCGCTGTTGAACCAGCCAATAGCCCAGTCTTATCTGGAGGACAGCCAGGGCCACACAAAATTCAAGGAATTGGCGCTGGGTTTATTCCTCAAGTACTCAAGCTAAAATTGATAGATGAAGTGATTACCGTCACCGATGAAGAAGCGATCGCTTATAGTCGACGCTTGGCAAAAGAAGAAGGGCTACTATCTGGGATTTCCAGTGGGGCCGCTTTATGTGCAGCAATTCGCGTTGCTCAACGTGAAGAAAACAAAGGGCGTTTGATTGTGATGATTCAGCCCAGTTTTGGTGAGAGGTATTTAAGTACACCGTTGTTCCAAGACCTGGAGACAAGGTTAGCCGCTAGCATCAGCTAACGATACATTGAATTAATGGTCAATTCTAAGCACGTTTCTAACCATTACGAAACTCTCAAAATTAGTCCAAATGCAAGCCAAGCGGAGATTAAGCAAGCTTATCGCCGCTTGGTTAAGTTATTTCATCCTGACACTAATCAAGAAACAGCCGATCGCGATCAGATTATTCGCATTAATGCAGCTTATGAGGTCTTAGGTGACAACCATAATCGCCGCAATTACGATCAAAAACTGCAAGATGATTCTCAAAAATTAAATAGCGATCGCCAACAGCGTACAGCATCAGCGCAAAAGCATTACCAGACAAAACGAAAAACAGGACGGGAAGCTGATGAGCAAGTTGAAGAATGGCTGCGTCGAGTTTATCAACCAGTCAATCATCTGCTTTCTGGTATTCTCTATTCTCTAGAGGAGCAAATAGAGCAATTAGCTGCCGATCCTTTTGATGATGAGTTGTTAGATGAATTTCAGGAATACTTACAAACCTGTCGAGATGACCTCAAGCAGGCACAAATTATTTTTCGATCTATGCCGAATCCCTCTAGTTTAGCGGGGACTGCGGCTAACCTTTATTACAGCCTCAATCAAGTATCAGATGGACTTGATGAGTTGGCTTATTTCCCTTTGAACTACGATGAGCGATATTTACACACAGGTCAAGAACTATTTCGTATAGCTACGAGATTACATTGCGAGGCACAAGCGTCTGTTACATAGTCATTGGGCATGGGGCATTGGGCATGGGGCATGGACAAATGACAAATGACAAATGACAACTGACAAAGAAATTAGTTTATGCTGAATACAGAAAAAGATTAAGAAATTTTAAATTCTGCTCATAGTATACTTATGCAATGTATAGTCAATCGTCGCGCCCAGTTTTCAGCAAGTCATCGCTATTGGTTGCCAGAACTGAGTGAAGCCGAGAATATTGAAAAATTTGGTGCTGGTTCTAGATTTCCTGGACACGGACATAACTATGTCTTATTTATCTCCCTTGCCGGGGAATTGGATGAATATGGCATGGTACTGAACTTGTCTGATGTGAAACACGTAATTAAACGGGAAGTTACCAGTCAATTGGATTTCTCTTATATCAACGATGTCTGGGCAGAATTTCAACAAACTCTGCCCACCACTGAGAATATTGCACGGATTATTTGGCAACGGCTAGCACCGCACTTGCCTTTAGTCCGTGTGCAGTTATTTGAACATCCTGAACTTTGGGCAGATTATATGGGAAACGCAATGGAAGCATACCTTACTATCAGTACTCACTTTAGCGCCGCCCATCGGCTAGCTCATCCTAATCTTAGTAACGAAGAAAATACTGAGATTTATGGTAAGTGCGCCCGTCCCCACGGTCACGGACACAACTATCATCTAGAAGTCACCGTCAAAGGGGAAATTGACCCACGCACTGGCATGATTGTCGATTTAGGGGGTTTGAATCAAGTGGTAGAAGATTATGTAGTCGAACCATTCGATCACACCTTTTTAAATAAAGACATTCCTTACTTTGCCGAAATTGTTCCCACTGCTGAGAATATCGCACTTTACATTAGTAATTTACTGCGATCGCCAATTCAAGAATTGGGAGCTAAACTTTACAAAGTGAAACTGATTGAAAGTCCTAATAACTCTTGCGAAATCTACTGCACGGAGTCAGAATCAGATTCAGTCAGTGCATCCGTGAATCAGCCAGTGTTAGCGCAGGTTTAGCTGTAGGGGCTGGGGACTGGAGAGATGAGGGAGACAAGAGGCAAAGATGCCCAATGCCCAATGCCCAATTCCCAATTCCCAGCTAAAAAAGTTTACTCACTAAGCAGGTGAAACCAGGTAGTAAAGGACTTGTCAATTCATCTTGACTAAATAAGGTAGCTGCTAACTTTAATGCAGCTTGCTCACGACGATAAACTTCAACTTTCTTTTGTATAGAATCACAAATCCAATATTCCTGAACCCCTTGTACCGAGTACAGCTTTAGCTTTGTTTCTCTGTCGCGTTTCTCGTTTTTTTCGCCGGGTGAGAGAACTTCTACTACTAACTCTGGTGCGCCGGTGAGGTGTCCAGCTTCATCTAGTAAGTGTTTTAAGCGTTCATGACTTGCCCAGACCA
The DNA here is from genome assembly GCF_034530675.2 of Nostoc sp. DedVER02. Lineage (NCBI taxonomy): Bacteria > Bacillati > Cyanobacteriota > Cyanophyceae > Nostocales > Nostocaceae > Nostoc > Nostoc sp. DedVER02. The sequence goes on along the minus strand of NZ_JAVRCP020000004.1, from coordinate 259,845 downwards.
CATCAGGGATTACATTGTCAGAATCTGAGAAAATAATTCCAGGTGCGATGTCTACGACGGGCTACGCCTACGCAGCTTTTCCTAAATCAGTTTCATCTGACCAAATCTTAAGAACTGTAGCAATATTTACGCAGCTTGCCTGATGATCCCAACTAGGTGATTTAGTCACAAATAGTTCTCCATCAATAATCTCATAGCGATTTCTGCGTTCACGAAGTGTCTCGGAACGAGAATCGCCAGCGAATAACTCTAGATCATCTGTCGTCCAACGCACTGGAGTTGTTTGCATAGAAACCCCCTAGCATTTTCTTAAATCATATTTTAAAAATACCGACGACGGGCGGAATGTCGCAAATAGCGATAAATGCCCCAAGCTAAAACTCCAAAAAAGAGATTTAGCAAAAAGCGACTAAATATAAACCACAAAATATAACTGTCAAAAAGCTTGGACGGACTCAAAGGACTAATTTTATTGGCTAAGAGAAATAGCCCAAAAATAGCATTTCCACCCAGCACGAGGGCAAAAAGAGCTAAACTCCTCTGCCAGTAACGGCGCTGGGGCAATCGTTCTGAAATCAAGGTAATTACAGGTTTACCTTGCACTTTTCGCAATAATTGTTCTAGTCGCCAAAACATCCACAATAGAAACGGAAATAAACCATAACTAAGGAAACATAGCGCAAGTGAGTAACCGCAAGCAATAGATAAAATATTAACTAGGGCATGACAGATTACAGAATTCAGCCAAGCCCTAAAAATCAAGTTCCTGCCTTGATTTAACCGATTTTTAGACGAAATATACATTGCTAAGCCATATCCCCAAGGCGCAGAGAACATAGCATGGACTGGCGTGCTGATAATACGGCCAGGAATTGATGCTGTACCGTGAAAAAGGTAAATCCAGTTCTCTTCGGCAGTAAATCCAAGGGCAACAGCTATGGTGAAGAGGAAAACAGTTGAGGGAAGTAATCGATACGTGCGTTGCAGATAGTAGGTTGGCACAACAACCCCTGCTAACTTGCAGCCTTCTTCAATTAGTCCTACTTCCACAAGCTGCCGCAAAATTGCACCAGGAAACGTTCGCTTGATCCCTTCCCAATCTACAATCCAATTGGCTACAGTTTCAAAATTCGATTCGAGTCTAAGGGCTAAAAGACCAGATATTGCCCCGATGTTAAAGAACATCAGTAACCTTAACAGAGGTGGGGCAAATGGGACTCGATAGTAGTAGTAGCCTAGCAGCAGCAAGGGTGGTATTGCTGACCACAGGAGTAGAGAAAAATCAACCACTCACCTGAGCAATTATTGTGCGGTGACGGTGGGTATTGTTGGTAATAGTGGGAGTTTGGAAACCTGCTTCAACAATAGCTTGCTGAATATCCAAAGCAAAATATTCATCTAAATACGGTTCAGTACTTTTGAGCAACGTCAAAATGTAGGCTGGCATTTTCTGGTAAACTTCAGACTTGGGATTCATATCCATGATTGCCAAGTAGCCATCCGGACGCAGCACGCGCCGCATTTCAGCTAAAATCTGTCGGGTTACTGACTGGGGTAACTCGTGACACATCAGAAAAATTGAGACTAAATTAAATGAGGCATCTGGTAGTCCGGTAGATTCAGCTTGGGCATGAAGCCAGTTAATTTTAGCTTGACGTTGCCCAGCGCGGTAATTGGCAACGGCTAAAAAATAAGGAGATAAATCTAAGCCTGTAATTTTGGCATGAGGATAAATTTCTTGCATGGTAAATGTACTCAAACCCACACCACAAGCCAAATCTAGGATGTCTTGGGGTTGATTGGGGATTTGCACTTTGAGGATATCATGATAACTTTGGCGCAGTTTAGCATCTCCTTCTGCTCCAGCGTCTTGCCAAATTCCAGCATGGACAGTACGAGCAGCAACTTCTAACTCGCAAGCAGCTTTCCAACTGAGGTTTCCATCTTCGTAGGCATGGAATGTCCTCAAATAGTATTCTGGGTAGGAAAGCTGAGGATTTTCTACTTGAGCTAAATCAGCCTTCCAATCATGCGCCTGTAGTGTTTCAACTTCTTGCGTCCAAGGTACACCAATCCTCTCGGCACGTTTAATCATCATTTGTCTAGCTTGATGTTTGGCTAGGTTGGCTAAAGGCTTGATTGCCAGTACGCCATTTACCAAGCGGGAAGCGAAGCCAGGATTAGTTTTTACAGCAGCAGTCATAAATCAGTTTGCATTTAACAGCCTTTTCTACTTATGACATACTTGCTGGACGGCAGTCTAAAAATGAATTGAATTTTATAACGACAGTTTGGCGCTTGAGATCGGCTGAACCAAACCTTGGAATTTCGAAATAATCAAGTTTTGTGAGTAGGGGTGAGAGTGGGAGGATGAGGGAGCAGAGGAACAGGGGAGTAAGAATTTGAGATTTGAGATTTTGGATTGAAATCTAATCCAAAAGATACTGCGCCTAGCGTCTTGTCGATAGCGTAAAGCCTTCTCTACATAAGCTTTACGCTACACTATCGTCAATCCAAAATTTAAAGTTGAATTGCCTCATGCCCCATGCCCCATGCCCTATTTGGCAGTAGGCTTGAGAGCTAACAACATCTCTATCTCTAATTCACTGGTGGATTTATCGGGGCTATTAGCGGTAAAACCAAGACCACGAATGGAATTGAGGATGGTGATGGTATTGGGATCGGATGAGATTAAACTATTGACCAAGGGCACGGTTTTAGTTTTATCCATATCCAGGTAGAAATAACCGCCGTTGGGCTTGTGCAATGAACCAGTAACGGCTTTGAAAGCGTCGCTATTGTCGAGAGATGAATTTTTGCGATCGCTAATTGCATCTGCAACTGGGCCACCAAGAGCCACAAATACAGTGTCTTGATCTAGCCAACCATGCGCCAATAAAGCTCCCTGTTTGGGGATTTGCCATTCAGTTACGTCTTTACCACCGATATTTCTATTGGCGATGTTGATTTGTTGGGTTTTGGCGAGGGTATCCAATTTTGTAAAAGTGGCTTCGGCAGTTTTGCGATCGCTAGTGTCAAAGACTAAAGCACCTCCAAAACCAACACTGGCTAACACTCCTTGATTAGATGGAACCGCACCAAAGGCAAATTCTCCATTCATCCAGCCAAAAACATCCTTATCTAGGTCAATATTGACAAGTTTCAGTTGTCCTCGCGCTTGTTCCAAAGCTTGCTTCATTTCTGGATAATCTTTTGACTGTTCTACTAAGGTTTCCCAGCCACGACTTATGCCATTTCCGCTAATTAGAGCAAAGGTATCAACAGGAAATTGCCCGACTATATTTCCCGGACTTGATTGATACTGAAATTTATTGAGTTGGGGATCTAAATTAGCGATCGCTTTTACCCGCACTCCTGCATCATCAACACCAACACCCGCAACCACAGATTTTATCTGCTTCAGTTGCGTCAGAGCTTGTGGCGGTAACTGCTTTGCTTGCGGACTTCCGGCAGCAAATTGCTGTACCATACCTGCATAGTCTGGTACATAAATTTGAGCAAGGCTATTTTTAACATCCACTCCTTTGCTAAGAATGCTGCTTGCACCTTCTTTACTCGCAAAAGAAGATTGTCCTTTAAAGGTGTCAATTGCTTTTTCTACAGCTTGCTTTTCGGGGGCTAATATCAAGTGACTATTATTTAAAACTACGCTATACGTTGGCTTCCCATTTTCTGTAGTTTCGATAATTTTTTGACCTTGGTAATCAGATTCCTGGAATTTAGCCCCTTTTTGTGACTTCAATTTATTAGCAAAATTTAAGGCACTAAGTTTATCCTTAATTCCCACTACTATCAGGATATTTGATTCCTGCTGTAAATTTGTTGGTACACTAGGTGTCCCAGAGGGCACATTGAATTGTGCTGGTTTCACAGAATTTGGTGGTAGTACAGCAATCATCACACCACCAACCCAAGGCTTTATGTCTTTTTCATAAGTAACATTACCGTCACTGAACATTTGCTTATTGAAATCTTCCAGACCTTTTGCCACTAACTTTTGTGCTTCTGGAGTGCCAAATTGCTGTAACTTTGCCCAGGCTTGAGGGTCAGTAGTAATATAAGTTGCCATCAATGCTGTTGAAGGTACTAATTTAGCACTACCAAGAGCGTCCGAACTACCACCTGATGGGCCTTTCAAATACATGTAAGCCGCGATGCTTCCTACTATAACTACAGCAGCACCAACAGCAGGAATAAGAAACTTTGATTTACTTTCGGGCATTTTGTTATCCTCATTTGGTCAGATTGTCACCGAGATTTATACAAGTGTCATTGTAGAGTTTTCGGATTTATTAATAATTTCCGCTCATCGATCGGTATTTACTGATAAAATTAGTAGTCCTATCAGTTAAAAATCTCAAATAATTACCCTAAAAAAGACTTCAAGGGAATGAGGAGCGAATCCGCAAATGATATGCTGTTCATCTCAAACAAAGTAGCCTGCTCAACAGCAGCAAGCTATCCTAAGTTATAAGAATAATTAGGACTATTTGTACTTAATATGAATCTACCGAGGTGCAAGAGACACTTGACTCGATGACAAAAAAGTGCAAAACATCAGGAAAGGTAAATGCGGAAGGGATATGGAAAAAAGTCCAAGGATCGACAACCGACCTTCGGAAATTTTGGTGAGATTAATTTCAATCCTCCAATCCCCAATGGGAATTTTAACCCCCATACTGCCCTATTGATTTGGGAAATACAGACACCGCTATTTTGCTTAATTACATCCAGCCAAGCCAGACTTTTCAGGATTACAAGGTCAGTAAGGATCAATGTCGAAGTCTTATTTTGATACAGATAATAACGGACACAAACTTTTTGAGTTACCGGGAGCAAGACCACACTACAACCCCGATCGCCCCGGGCAAGTGGAGCATATTTTTCTCGATCTCAGCTTAGATATTCCTAAGCAAAGCTATCAGGGCAGTTGTAGCATTCGCCTTTTGCCAATCCGTAATGGCATTGACCGTTTGACTTTGGATGCTGTCAACCTGAATATCGAGTCTGTGCAGGTGGACGATGTGCCACAAACTTTTGACTACGACGGGGAACGGCTTTCTATCCAACTTTCTGAGATAACTCAGATTGGTAAACGCTTGCTAATTGCGATCGCCTATTCGGTGACAAAACCGCAACGCGGCATTTATTTTATCCAACCAGACAAGCACTATCCAAACAAGCCCACTCAAGTTTGGACTCAAGGAGAAGACGAAGACTCCCGCTTTTGGTTCCCCTGCTTTGACTATCCAGGACAATTATCTACTTCCGAAATTCGCGTTCGTGTTCCCAACCCTCTAGTAGCAATTTCCAATGGCGAACTGATTGACACCACAGAAGATGGTGATGACAAAATCTACCATTGGTCACAGCAACAAGTTCATCCTACCTATTTGATGACTTTAGCAGTAGGTGACTTTGCCGAAATTCGGGATGAGTGGATGGGTAAACCAGTCACCTACTACGTAGAAAAGGGGCGAGAGGAAGATGCTAAACGCAGCATGGGTAAAACTCCCCGGATGATCGAATTTTTGAGCCAAAAGTATGGTTATCCATATCCTTTCCCGAAATATGCTCAGGTTTGTGTAGATGACTTCATCTTTGGCGGGATGGAAAACACCTCCACAACCTTGTTAACAGATAGATGTTTGCTAGATGAACGCGCCGCTTTAGATAACCGCAACACCGAAAGTTTAGTCGTCCACGAACTCGCACACCAGTGGTTTGGTGATTTGGTGGTGATTAAGCATTGGTCTCATGCTTGGATTAAGGAAGGAATGGCTTCCTATTCTGAGGTAATGTGGACACAACAGGAATATAGTCTAGAAGAAGCAGCTTACTATCGTTTATTAGAAGCTCGTCGTTACATTAGCGAAGATAGTAGCCGCTATCGTCGCCCAATGGTAACACATATTTACCGCGAAGCTATTGAACTTTACGATCGCCACATCTACGAAAAAGGGTCTTGTGTTTATCACATGATTCGATCCCAATTGGGAGACGAGTTATTTTGGCAAGCAATCCAAACATTTGTCCAAGATAATGCCCACAAAACTGTAGAAACAATAGATTTACTCAGGGCGATTGAAAAAGCTACCGGACATAATCTTTTGTTCCTTTTTGACCAATACGTTTATCGTGGTGGTCATCCCGATTTTAAGGTAGCTTACTCTTGGGATGGGGATGCTAAGTTGGCAAAAATTACAGTAACTCAAACCCAAGCTGCTGAAGGTAAAAATGGTAGTAAGGATTTGTTTGATTTAAAAATACCTATTGGTTTTGGCTATACCCAACAGGCAGAAGCCAGAAGTGAGGAGTTAGGAGTTAAGAATAATTCTAAACTCAACACTCAGCACGGGCTAAACCTTAGCTATCCGCTAACGCAACTCAAAACTTTCACAGTGCGGGTACACGAACGAGAACAAAGCTTTTACTTTCCCTTAGAAAATAAGCCCCAATTTATCAGCTTTGATGTTGAGAACAATTACCTGAAAACAGTAGCTTTAGAGTATCCAATCGCAGAGTTAAAAGCACAGTTAGAATCTGACCCTGACCCAATTTCGCGCATCTATGCAGCGGAAGCTTTGGCGAAAAAAGGCGGGTTAGAAGCAACAAAAGCGCTATCTGCATCCCTCAAAAATGACCCATTATGGGGTGTGCGCGTGGAAGCGGCCAAACAACTAGCCAAAATTAATTTAGATCAAGCCTTTGATGGCTTAGTTGTGGGATTAAAAGATAAAAATGCTTACGTGCGACGATCTGTAGTGGAAGCACTTGCTCAAATCAAAACTGCTGAAAGCTATAAAGTTGTGAGAAGCTTGTTGCAAAAGGGCGATCCTAGCTACTACGTGGAAGCAACAGCTTCTCGTGTGATTGGGGCGATCGCATCTGCAAATTTGGAAGAAAAACCCAAGGAAGACAAGGTTTTAAAGCAACTCAAAGGCATTTTAGAAGAAAAGGCGGGTTGGAATGAAGTACTGCGGAGTGGTGCGATCGCCGGTTTAGCTGAATTCAAAACCTCGGAAGCAGCCTTAAATCTACTACTCGAATATACCAAAATCGGTGTACCACAACCCCTACGTTTAGCCACAATTCGCGCTTTAGGAAAGATTTCTGTAGGTCAAAGTCCGGTTAATTTAGAACGGATTTTAGAAAAATTAGCAGAACTAGCCAAAGAAACCTTCTTTTTAACCCAAGTGGCGGTAGCCGCAGCATTAGGACAAATGGAAACACCCAAAGCAGTCGGAATTTTGCGATCGCTAGCTGAACAAACAGCCGATGGGCGTGTCCGTCGCAATGCTGAAGAAGAAATTTCCAAGGTGCAAAAGAACATCGGTTCAGAAAAAACCCTGCGTCAATTGCGTGAAGATTTCGACCAACTCAAACAACAAAACCAAGAATTGAGAAGCCGTTTAGAAAATTTGGAGGCCAAATCTAAATAGCGCCAGATGATAATTAAAAGTTGGTAATTGGTAATCGTGGTAAAACCACTACCAATTACCAAAGTTGTATTTAATGTTGTAGTTTTTATTATTCAAAAAGCTTCTAAATATACGCTCTTTAACAAAACTTAATTTTTCTAGTAGTTATTTTTTACACATTGAGTCTTTGGACTTTTACTTAAAAATATGAGTATAAATAAACATAATATCAAGAACATTGACCTTCCGTATAAGTCGTAAATCTTTATCCTGAGCATTTCCTGTCTAATTTAGAGCGAACTACTTACTACTGCTATATGTAGCTGATAGCAAACATGATTACTGAGTTATCATGTCCTGCTTAATTTGCATATATATAAACACTTGTATTTATATAAAATAAGGTTAAGAAAAGATAAAATCACCGAAAAGACGGAGAAGTAGTTGTAGTTTTATAAAGTATAATTAAGAAAAAGATAAACAAATCTCGGCAGTAATATAGGCTAAAACTACCTCGAACAGTATCCCGAAAAGGCAGAGTTTGAGTTCTTTTAGATAGAAGACTACCGCTATCCTTTACCTGCAACTAACTTGTGGGTTGAAGAAAAAAACAATAATTGTAAATTTTTCAGTTGAAGAGGCAAAAAAAGGCGTGGGTCAGTATCAACCTGCTCAACTAAAACTCTATAATCCAGATGCGATCGCTCGCTATTATAGTTACCGTCCCTGGCTAGCGTGGGGGCGACTGCTGAGAATTATCTCCTCTTTTGCAGGATTTATATTTAGTCTCAAGTGGGACGAATGGCAAGACAAAGTTGAGCAGAACAAAGGTAAACGAGCTATCCAGTTGCGAGAACTGCTCACCCGCCTCGGCCCGACTTTTATTAAAGTTGGTCAAGCCCTCTCCACCAGACCAGACTTAATCCGTAAGGATTTTCTAGAAGAACTGATCAAGTTACAAGATCAGTTACCACCTTTCGATAATGCGATCGCTTACAAAATTATCGAAACCGAGCTAGACCGTCCAATTGATGAAATTTTTAGCGAACTCTCACCTAGCCCAGTTGCTGCTGCAAGCTTAGGCCAAGTATACCGTGGTCGTCTGCTCACTGGCGAAGAAGTCGCAGTGAAGGTACAACGCCCCAACTTACGCCCAACTCTTACGCGCGATCTCTACTTATTGCGCTGGGGGGCGAGTTGGATAGCTCCTTGGTTGCCACTCAATCTCGGTCACGACTTAAGTTTAATCGTAGACGAGTTTGGTACGAAGCTATTTGAAGAAATTGACTATATAAATGAAGGGCGTAACGCCGAAAAATTTGCTACCAACTTCCGCAACGACCCACAAGTTAAAGTTCCAGGAATTTACTGGCGTTATACCAACACCCACGTTTTAACTCTGGAATGGATTAACGGCTTCAAGCTAACGGATACTAAAAGTATCCGCGAAGCAGGTTTAGATCCCGAAGCGATTATCCAAATTGGCGTTACTTCAGGATTGCAACAACTCCTAGAACACGGCTTCTTTCATGCTGATCCCCATCCGGGTAATTTATTTGCTGTACCCGATGGTCGGATGGCTTATATTGACTTCGGTATGATGGATCAGTTGGAAGAAAATAGCAAAGAAACGCTAGTGGATGCGCTAGTGCATTTAGTGAATAAAGACTATACCGACTTAGCCGAAGACTTTGTAAAATTAGGATTTTTGACTCCAGACACGAATATTTGTCCGATAGTGCCAGCATTAGAAGCAGTGCTAGGAAACGCCATTGGCAAAAATGTCAAGGATTTTAACTTCAAAACCATTACCGATGAATTTTCGGAACTGATGTACGAATATCCTTTCCGAGTTCCGGCAAAATTTGCTTTGATTATTCGTTCCTTGGTGACTCAAGAAGGTATTGCCCTGAGCCTCAACCCAGATTTTAAAATTGTGGAAGTGGGTTATCCCTATATAGCGCGGCGGTTGCTGACAGGGGAATCGCCCGAATTACGGCGGCGATTATTGAATGTGTTATTCAAAGATGGTAAATTTCAGTGGCAGCGTTTAGAGAATCTAATTGCGATCGCTCGAAGTGATAACAACTTTGACGTATTGCCTACAGCCCAGATGGGTTTCCAATATTTAATGTCCGAAGAAGGCAAGTTTTTGCGGCGACAGTTGGTACTGGCTCTCACCGAAGATGACCGCCTCCACACCGAAGATGTCCAACGCCTGTGGAACCTAGTTAAAGATGACTTAAAACCGGATCGTTTATTAAATGTAGCGATCGGCATTTTAACAAATTTATCTAGAGAAAGTGCAGCCGCTGTTCTCCCAAAAGCTGCATTCCTTGAGCCTTTTACAGGAAACCAGTCAGCAATTAAAAACTAAAAACTTTTAATATAAATCAGGAGTTTTAATGTACTATTTTCCTCTGCAACCACCTTATTTTCTCTTACTTGTTGGCTTTTTGACAGCATTAACATCTGGTTTAGCATTATCTGGCACTTTGAAAGTAATTGTGCAGAATTGGCCAAGCGAACGAGGAGAAAATACTAAGCCACGTTCCTCACTGAAACAATTACTTGTGCCATTTATCGGCATAACCGGCGGTACTTGTCTATTTCTCTCTTCCGGTTTAGCAATATTTGGCTTTCCCAACTCCTTAGCTTTAGGAGTTGGTTTACCAATTAGTCTGTTTACTTGTTTGCTAGTTTGGTTGCAACTAGGAAGTATGATGACCTTTATAGAACGCGAAGGTATGCAATCTTTAGATTTAGATGTTTAGATTCTTTTTCTTAGGCACTTCCAAAAAATAAATTATCCTAAATTATTTGTAAATTTGTAGGTTAGCACAGCTGTGCTAACCTACAAAGGCATGTTTTTTAACTGGAAGTATCTTATATAGTAGAACGCTTCCACCAATATATAAATTACCGTACATTCTCACCGCCAGCAATGATATCTACTAAAAATGAGATCGTTAACTAGTGGTGAATACTTATTTTTTCTTGTTATTTCATAAATTTAAGATTTAATTGCGTTAAAATTACGTATAAATACTGAAAATTGCATTAACAATATATCTATCCAAAGGGATAGTAACTATAAATCAAAGTATGCTTTACCTTGTTTAGAATTTTGTCCTTGCAGATTAGAAAGAGTGTGAAAAGCTATGACTCAAGACAAAAAAGGATTTTGTTTTTGTACTTTAGCATGTGGTAAGAACTACCGCGACCTTGCATTGTTATTAGCAAAAGACATCAAAAAATATTCACCTAATACTTCTTTTATAGTTCTAACTGATTGTCCGAGCAACTTTAGCCAACAGTCTAACGTTTTAGCATTTAAGCATAAACAGCAAAGTGTTAAGTTTTACCATGATAAAAGATTTGCAATAGCCAAAGGTTTATCTCTATTTAATTCATGCATATTTATTGATGCAGATATGCGAATTTTGGAACCAGTTCCCCAATATCCGCAATGGATTTCAAAACCAGGAATTACTGCAAGGGGATGTGAAAACATGCCTAAAAAGTATGCCAAGGTTCTAGCGGGTAATTCTGATACCAAACTTTTAAAAGAATTTAATGTGGCTAAAAAGGCTGCTTCAAAGTTAAATCTAGAACTAGAAAATGAAGATATTAACTTTGTGTACGAATATTTATTTGCAGTCACAAAAGATTCTGGAAAGGAAATAGAATTTCTTAAACATTGGGAAATTATTGCCTCTTATTGTGAGTTGAATGGGCTGTATGACTCCGAAGGGAATGCAATAGGTTTAGCAGCTGCTAAAGCTGGTTTACCTGTTAGGTGGAGTGCAATGGAGGGTATCTCTTTCTTTAAGAATAGAGTTGAATTTGTCAGAATCAAAAAGGGAGAGTCCAAAATGGAGGATATGGCAATATATTTTGAGCAACAAGCAAAACTAGAATACCCCGAACGCTTCATTGGAGATAGAATTATACTTAAAAGCAATAAAATTATTAAGTATTTATATAATTTACTGCGCTTAAGAATTATGACTTTAAAAAACTTTAATTTTTATTACCGATAATTAGGCAGAAGAGCAACTATAAACGCAAAAAAGTTTAAGCCCAATTTTGCTTAATTATTTAGTAATTTTATCCTTGAAATTCCGATAGTTAAGCTTAATATTGTTTACTTTTTGATTCAAAAAACTTGTAGTAGTCTTTTGTAAGCGTATTAGCGGACTCTGACGCTTAAAGCTTTTGGGTCTTTGTTCTGGAGACTTTAAATACCTATAATGCAAAAACGCATCTCGATATGGAATATTAACATCTTCACCAGCGCAAAGTTGAGTAAAATTTGATGAACTTATACTCATATAGTGTAGATATGTCAACCTTCGCCCTTGGTCGTAGAGGATATTATCTACCACATCAAATTGAGAACTCCAGTGATTACCAGTTGCTTGTTCGCAGTCATGAAAAGCAAAATTATAATATGAAATGCCACTTCTCAATACCATGTAATTGAACAAAGATTGGTCAGGTGCTAAAAAAGCCATAACATCAGCTTCACCTGATGTTAATTTGCCAATTAAGTCGGCTCTTATCGCTGGAGAAAAAATATTTTTCTTACTAGCAAACCAACCTGCACAAAATACTTTAGCTTGCAAGTTTTCAACTCGGAAAACTTGCTTGATTTGCTCTGGTGAGCCATCAAAAATAAATTTTAAGTCAGACTTATATTGAAAATCATTGACTACCCAATCAGATGTAGATAATTTTTCATATACATAATCTACAGGCCCCATTAACAAGGTATCTGCATCAAAATAAATAAATCTATCAAAAGGGCCATCCACAGCACAAAATTTCCGGTGCATGGGTAACTCATATAGTTCTGGGAAGCCCCATTCTCGCCAAGTTTTTTGCGCTCTAGGATAATTTTTCCATATCTGAGTCGCAAAGTTATCCCAATAAGCTATGGAATCAGAGTCTTCAAATAAAGTGATATTATCTCTGGATGCAATCTCTGTTTTTACTTTGTCTAAGCGCTGATTATATGGAAGTATACAAATAGGAATTTTCCTACCAGCATTAGCTTCTATACTGTTCAGCAACGCAATTAGTTGGTCATAAACAACATCATTGGCGAGGATGTAAATACCATCAATCATTGGGATACTCCTAATATTAAGTGCGGGCAACAACAAAGGGAAATAAACGGCGAGTTAGTTTAGAAATAAAGGCAAATTTACCTTCATGGAGATAGCGATAGTGTTCCCACAATTGCCAATAGGGACTACCAGTTTTCATGCGCGTACCAGCCCAGTGGAGATATTTTAGTCGTTGTCCTCGGTCATATAGGGCGTAGTCTTGCTGTTGGAAATTTTGCGAACCCGCCCAACTACCAGGCCCTCCCCCAGGAATCTTAACGAGATTTCCACGTTTGGCAATCAGTTTAAGAACAAGATAATTTAAAATTGGTTGGTCTGTAACTCCTTCAGAAAAATCGAAATATTCTCGATGCGCTGCACACTCTTGCAAAGCTTCATCCATTTGTTTTTCGGTAATAACTCCTTTTCTCGAAGCCCAAAAACCGCTATTAAAAACGTCTTGAAGTTGGGTATCTGAAAAAATTTGCTGTTCTTTGACAAATGGGGAAAAGATATTTCGCAGCTTGTCATTAGCATGATGGTAATCACAACAGAAGAAATCGACTTCTGAAAGTTTGTCTAAATTGTCAGCGATTTTTTCAAAAACGACAATATCTGTATCAATATAAATAAACTCATCTAAAGGCCCAAACCACGCCACCAGTTTACGCATTTTATTGGGTAAGGCGAGAAAATCTCGATCAAAAATTTCTCCGATGCGTTTGGTAAATTTATCAATAAGTTCTAAATCTGGGAAAATTTGTACATTGTGTAAGGTAGCAAGCTGCTCTGCTACCTTGTGATAATTTTCATTAAATGGTATGAGATAAATAGTTACTTCTGGATCGTAGTAACGAATGCTATTTAGTAAAGCGATCGCATTATCGATAACGCGGTCATTAGCAACAATATAAATTCCCCTGCTCATAAATTATCCTTGGTTAATTAACTTCAATTTTCGCAAAGCTCTGGTAAGTAAGTTTGGTACAGGAGCATCATTATAATTCTTAGGAGGGCTTTGAAATACTGGACGCTTATCTGGTTCGTGTAGGTAACGATAGTAGAGAAATAAATCTCGATAGGGAAACTCAATATTTTCTCCAGCGCAGACTGCTTGATTGATGTTAGGAGGAATACCAATGTAATGGAGATAAGTCAGTCGATTGCCTTTGTCATAAAGAATTTTATCTTTTTCTTCAAAATGCTCAGAAATAACAGCGTTGCCTGTAATTTGATGATTTGGTAAGTGATGTGCAAAGTTATAAACTTGAATACCAGACCTCATAAACATATAGTTAAGAACTGGTTGATCTCCTGTTGGATAAAGTATTTCCTTCTCACCTGCTCTCAAATAAGATAATAGTTTTTCTAATTTATCTTGTTCAAATAGACCTTTTTTAGAAGCGTAAAATCCTGAACAAAATATTTCTTTTTTAATGCGAGTTTCATCAAAAACTTGTAGCAATTTAACTGAATTAGTATTATAAACTTTATCTGGATGTTTAAACTGAAAATCGTAGACCACACAGTTAGATTCATCTAATTTTTGAAAAACCAAATCTAGTGAATTCATCACTAGAGTATCGGCATCTAAATAAACAAACCGATCGAATGGCCCATCAAATGCACAAAATCTTCGATGACCGCCATAAATTCTGTATTTATTTTTGTTCATACTAGCAGGACTAGCCTCTAGCATGAACTTATCCCAGCGATTGATTGATTCTTGATTATCGTAAAGAAATACATTCGGGCGTTTAGCAATTTCATCAGCAATCCGTTGTGTTTGATCGTCAAAAGGATAGATACAAACCGGAATTTCTTTACCCAATATCACATCAATACTGTTTAGTAAAGCAATTAGTTGATCGAAAACATAGTCATTGCCAAGAGTACAAATCCCATTCATAATTTATGAGTGTTGAGCAACAAAGTTTGATAACCAGTTAAGCAAGTTTAATTTATGTAAAATGATTTGACGTGCTTCTGCGATCGCATCTTTGGCAGCATACCAAGCATCAGCGGTAGCTGTAACCTCTCGGATGTAAGCAATGCCTTTTTCATCTAAACTAGGCAACCGCAAAAAACTACCTGGTGGCAATAATTTATCAGCAGCCGGGCCACCATAGTAAATTGGTAAACACCAGGCAAGTAAACTATCCCAAAGTTTCTCACTCACATACCAATTATTATCAGCATAATTTTCAATAGCCAAATTGTAATAGTATGGAGCCATGCCATACCACTTGTTACTCAATTCTCCCGACTTTTTCGCCGATTCTGGTAAGTTTCTCCCATATAAATCAAACTTAATATCATTAGATTGTAGGGACTGTAAAAAATCTAAACGCTGGCGATGGTTGACTGTGCGGTTAATTCCTGAAGTAATCCAACTACATGGGGCAACCTTCTGGGGCGGTGGCAATTCATTTAAATCTTGAAATGAATTGGAATGATACCAAATAGCAGGCATATAGTCAGGAGTGGGAGCAAAATCATCAGGGCCAGAAATGTAACCACAATACTTCTGAGCTTGTTGATAATTATGATTATTTATTTCTACAATTTCATCTAAAGGCGGTTCTCTTAATAAATAAATAATTCGTTCTTTGTTGACATCACGCAGTAAAGAATCAACATTTACTACTGGCTTTTTCTGCCGTTTACGTAAGCTATCTAACCAAGATTGTTGCGGTGCTGCTTTGGGAAAATCAAATTGATACATGAGCAGAAAATCTGGTTTTGCTGCTAATGCCTGCATTTGTATATTGCCCCAACTTCCAAATTGATGCGGGGTTTGTTGCCAAAGCCAATCGGCTCTAGTTTCTAAACCCCGATAGCTGCTAATCATTCCTACAGTTTTGTTATTAGTCATTTGTTATTAGTCATTTGTCATTTTACTAGTTGGGGAAGTAGAGATTCATCAACGTAACTAAGAATTTTTGCCGCTCGATTTTCCCAAGAAAACTGCTTGGCAAAATTAATACTATCTGAATAACCCTCTATTTTTCTGGGATGAGTTTCTAAAACCCGCTTCAGACTTTCAGCAAATTTGCTGGGGTTATCTGGTTCACACCAAGCAGTAATGGAATGAGTATCTTTAAATTCAACTAATGAGGGAATTTCTGTTGCTACAATGGGAGTCCCAGAGGCAAAGTAGTCAAATAGCTTTAAGGGAGATGTGAAAGTTGCGGCTTTTCCCGAACAATGGGGGTGAGCTAAAACATCGGCTGCTTGTAGCAAAGATGCTAACTCATTATGCAGGACATAGCCTAAAAATTTAATATTATAAACCTGTTTTTCTTTTACTAATTGCTCATAGTATTCGACTTCTGCTGGCTTACCACCTGCACAGGCAAATTGTACATTGGGCATTTCCTTAGCCACATCAATTAGTACATCAATTCCTTTAAATTGCTGTAAAGCTCCCGCATAAACTACCAAATATTGGCTTTCATCACGCAATAGTTTTTTACGCCATTCTGCCGCTTTTTCTGGTTGTCTCTGCATAAATAAACTATTAAAGCCATTATGGAGCTTAATTACCTTTTCTGGCGGCATTCCATTTTTAATCATGCTTTCACGGATGGTGTCTACAACTGTGACAGCAATCTGGAAAAGCGGATTTTTAACAATTTCTGCCTCAAATGGCTTGTCTTCATGGTGATGGTGTTCATAAATTGCTGGAATGCCATTTTTGATAGCAGCTTTGACAAAATTCCAGTTGCGACTGTGAACAAGTTTAGTAGTTGGAAGTATGTGAAATGGTAAATAATACTTGCTTGCAATGGTATTAGAGTCAGTAAACTTACTCGAAAAATGGTCAATAGGCCAAGGCATTGGTAATGGAGCAACTTTTAATTTGTCATGGAGGTTGTAATATTCAATAAGTTCTGTTGGTGTTCTTCTCGGTTGAAAAGGACGCACTAAATTAACCGGATTGCTAGCTTTCGCTCCTTTGTCAGGGTATACTAAAACTGTTGAATATCCCAAGTTAGCAGCTGCATTAGCTGCATTTGTGGACTGCACTAGGTGAGCTTCTGGCTGAGGCAATTGTTCATTAATAAAAAAAACATAATATTGTTTTAAAGTATGATTTTTCATAATTTTTAGACATTAATACTATTCTCAAATTTTTCTAAATAATTCATAAGACATATAGCAGATTCATAACTTTCACTAACTAATTCATTTGGCTCTTGGGGAACATCTATAAAATTATCTGCTAGATAGCGGAGAGAGCTAAGTATGAGATTGAGAGAATTTCTAAACTCAACAGATAAATGATTAAAGCTTTGATAATAGTTACTGATTACATTTTGATTTTGGTCAGAGATGGAGAGAATCTGCCCCTTTATTTGTAAGTTAATCACATCCTCAAAAATATCAATGGTATTGAGAATTCTCCAGGCTGATTTGTAAGAGTCTTCAATTAATTTGTGCCGTTCTTGAGAATCGTCTACCAGATCGTCAAGTAATAAACGCAGTAACCCAATCATTGAGTTCAACTGTGTCCGAATTTCATGAGAGACGCGGAGCAAGCTTTGATTGTGTTTAGGAGCAGCTTCAGGACGATCAACAAATTTCTTTGAGTTTAAGCGCATTGCCTTAATAATTTTTGTCTGAATCAAGTTTTTATTAGGGCGATCGCTAAATTGCATTGAGTACAGGCGTGAGTAGTAAGCACCCTTTTCTAAAAGTTCTTCATGGGTTCCCACTTCTACCACCTGTCCTTGATCTAACACGGCTATTTGATTGGCTTTTTGGACTGTTGAAAGGCGGTGAGCAATTACTAGGGTGGTGCGATCGCGGCTCAGATCGTCGAGTGCCGATTGGACTAACCGTTCGGAAACGGTATCTAAAGCGCTGGTGGCTTCATCTAAAATCAGGATTTCGGGATTTTGCAGCAGGGCGCGGGCGATCGCTAATCTTTGCCTTTGCCCACCAGATAGCATTACGCCGCGATCGCCAATTAAGGTATCAAATCCTTGAGGCAATTTGTTAATAAACTCATAAGCATTTGCCCGCTTGGCCGCTGTAATAATTTCATCTTCAGTAGCCTCTGCTCGCCCATAGGCGATGTTATTCTGCACTGAGTCATTAAAAAGAAAGGTATCTTGACTAACAATGCCCATCCGCTTCCGTAGGGATACAAGATCGAACTCCCGCAAATCAGTGCCGTCAATGGTAATACTGCCAGCGATCGGGTCGTAGAATCGGGGTAAAAGGTCTGCTAAAGTAGATTTACCAGCACCAGAACCGCCTACCAACGCTAAGGTTGTACCACGCGGTAAATATAAATTCACATCTTTGAGTACCAACTTTTCATGGCCAGGATAGGCAAAGCAAAGAGAATTAAAAGATACTCCCTTTTCTAATTTTGTGTAGGGAAGTTTACCCTTGGACATGAAAGGTTTGTCGTGCAGGCTTAAAAACTCATTCGTCACATCCACACTAGCGGCAGTACTGGCAAAGTTGCTGCGAATAGTATTTAACTGAGAAATTAATGGCAACACTCGCAGCAACACTAATAAATACGTCAGCAGTACCGTAGAAAGAGAAGAAACTTGGTCTGCAAAGAAAGTTTTGCTCAAAAGTACAATCAGTAGTAAAGCTGTAATACCCATCACCTCACCTAGAGGTGTGATTGCTTCTGAATTAACCTGAGATTGGAAATCTGCTAACTCGCGATCGCGAATTAATTTTTTAATCCGTTGATATTCTTTTTCTTCATTTCCCGTCGCCTTTACCAGTCTGATTCCATTCAAAGTCTCCAGCACAGAGATTGAATATGCTCTAGACATCTCACTCAGCTGTTTACCAAAATTTCTAGACCGAGAAATAGCATACTGATTTATTAACGTCACCAACGACAGCAAAAGTGTAGCAGCAATTGTCAACTGCCAAGAAATTGACAACAACAAACCAACAAAAACTAAAATTGTAATTCCCAGGATAACTATTTTAACTGTACTACCTATAGCACTTGCAGCCCTGCCAATTTCTCCACCAAGACAGTTGATTAAATCACCAACTTTTGTCTTGGCATAATAATCTATATCAATTTCTAGTAATAGCTTTAACCCAGCTTCGCGCATATCTGATGTCAGCTTTCGGGTTAAAGAACTCGATGCTAAGGCGCTGGCATAAGTAGCTAAATTCTTTAAAAAAATTGTTAATATAATTGCCCCGGCCATGACTCCTATACGGTAATTTTCTGGAGTTTTATCAAAGGGAGACATCAGCGTTTTGAGTATGGGGGGTGCGGTACTTAAATTTACTTCTTGCCCCACAATTTTTAAAATCACTGGCACAATTAAAGCTGTGCTAATCCCATTAAATAAAGCTCCAGAAAATCCTAACAATATTGTTAGAAAAACCAAACCTGGATAGGGTTTAGCGAATCTTAGTAGTAGCGTTTTGGTAGACATTGGGTATTTCTATGCCACTTTTACTTCTTAATATTATTCACAAATTAATTGCTAAAATCGCTAATTATAAAATAAATCAAACTAAATAAATTTCATATATTAACGCCCTTCATACGTAGCTACATCTACAACATCAGTTTTTCGATGTTTTTCTAGGTCTAATACTATAGATGCTTTGGCACACAGAAGGAATGAAAATCCTTTTTAAAATACACTATCTCCTATTAATATTCACAACCGAGCAATTACCGACTTCAGCACAGAAGCCATAGCTTCTATGCTATAGTGTTCCACACATCTTTCTCTGGCCTTGACACCTTGCTGGTTTGCTGACTCTAAATTCTGAAAAATCAGTTGAATTTGTTCAGCAATCTGTTCAGGACAAGCAGGCTCAACTAGATAGCCAGTCTCACCTAAAATTTGGGGAATATCTCCAACGCGCGTTGATAATACAGGTTTAGCCATTGCCATTCCATCTGTCAACTTCAGGGGGAATTGAGCGCGAGTTTCTGGGGTATCTCGTTGGGGGACAACTATAATGTGAGCCGCTGCTACCAAATCAGGCATTACATCAGCTGGATAATTTGGTAATTTGATAATCCAGCGTCCCCACTGTTGTTGAAGTTGGCGATCGTAATCATCATAAGGACTGCCACCTACAATTACTAGCCTTAAATCTGGCTGATTAATTTTATCCAGCGCTATGAGAACATCTTCTAAACCTTTATAAGGTCTTGGCGCACCAGGAAACATTAAAATACGATATTCAGATAAACCATAACGACTTCTGCTTTCTTCAGAATCGTATCTAGCAGGATCAAATAAGGAGGTATCCTTTCCGTTGGGAACAAACTGACCGCCAAAACGCTGCTGCAAAAAGCTAGTATGTACTGTTACTGCATTAGCTTGACTCACCAAACCTTCCATCCATTTTAAATACAAAGGATGATTAGGGTATCTTAAAACTCCATCTTTTTTAAGTAAATCTCTAGCTAACTGTTTGAGTGTAGGACGATAATGCCATTTGTCGCCACCATGCCAGCTAAGTTCCCAGTCATCTATATCTAAAATAACTGGTATTTTGCTATAGAGCTTTTTTAAAAGTGCAACACCAAAACTTGCTGGCTGAGGTTTGATTGCATAAATAATATCTCCATCAATAATTTTGAGAATTTTACTAATAGATTTAAAAAATTCTGGATAAGTTGAACCAGTGACAGAATATACTCGATCTTCAGCAGAAATCGCTTTATATAACTCCTTACCAAATAAAAATCCGATTATTTGCACTTCATAGTCTAACTTTAGGAGGGCTTTTTTTAATAAATATGCACGGATAAACCCATCGTTAGTTGATAAATTCCAGACTAGCAGTGATATCTTTAATTTTTCTTTCATTATCACCTATTTTCCTATTGATAAGTTATTTAGTCCGCCAAGGATTTGTAACTTGATTCGGCAAAAATACTTTAGCGCATCTGTCAAAAACCCTTGTATATAAAGAGCGACTAATATTTTTAGCATATTGAGGTCGATAAGGATAGGTACAGTGAAGAACTTTAATTTGATCCTGAATATTATAAGCATCTTGCCACTTACTGAGATAATTGTACGTGGGTGGCAGTATTTTCTTATGAGGACGTACAGAGGCGATCGCAGAAGCAAAAGCACCTTGATCTTTTAAGAGTAATTTATCTTGATTATTTTTGACAATTTCAAAATAACGCTTAAATTCTTCAAAGAACACCTTGGTTACTTCTGTTTTCCGAAAAGCCATAAAACCGCCATTGTATTGCACGCTATCTGCTTGTAATGGTAAACCTACCGATTGCAGAATTGGCAAAACATTTGGCAAAAGGTCTTCTTGTTTACCACGCAATAAGTTTGTGGCTTTAACAATAGCAGGTTGGACATCTTCAGTTAATAAAAAATCATATTCATCTAAATATTCAAAGACATCATTGATATCTGAAAGTAAACAAATATCTGAATCTAGATAAATTGTTTTATCAAACTCAGATGCTTTGTATAGAGCTAGTTTCGCTTCCCTTGATGCTAATACAGTATTCTCATTTGCAGGTGCTGGCTTTAAAATTACATTTTTAAAAGCCTTTAGTAGTGGATAAAGAACTACCGGAACTTGGTCAATTAAAATAACAATCGGTTCTTGATGAAATTTTCTAACTGCCGCTAAAAAATGAATACAATCTTGAAAAGAGTAAAGTCCGGTTAAGATTGTAATAAAACCTCTGCTTTCTGTCTTCATAAATAAAATAAGTTAAATAATTCTTACTTTTAATCCTAGTACGTCGAACTAATTTAATGTGTCCATTCCCAAAAACTTTTACTCCAGTCATCGTTAGAGTAAAAAACTCCTTGCCATTGATAAAACTGAACAAAATCTTCGATTTTTAAGGTTTTATTTACATCCCTAATCATATAGAGAGGTCGCTTGCCATAAAATGATGCCCACATGCTATAACTACTAGGTGGGCCAATAATGTAATCACATTCCGCTAAAGAATACATATCCTCAATTATATGATTATTGCCATAAACATAAGATAAATGTTGTAAATAATCCTCCTTTTGCTTCTGATTTGAGCAAATTAAAAATGTAACTTTTTTGTTAGGAAATAGTGCTTTAGCTGATTCCATAACCTTTAAATAATCTTCAAATAAATAAAAATATTTGCCGTTTTGATGTTCTTGGTAATCCCCATGACGGATATGGACTCCAACGATCACATCAGTCTCGCCACGTATCTGTGATATGAGATTTGTTACATTAAGCTGATACTTCTTTAAAGGTTGAAAGTAAGCACGAATTTTTTCTCCATGTTTTTGGAGATTTGAGAGATCGTCTACAAACCATCCATCACGAAACATCCATCCTTGAAAAAAGTTTAGAGAGCCTGATTGCAACTGTTTGGCAATAATTGGATTACTCCAGCTAAAAGGTTGATCGCGCTTAATATTAATTGTATTAAAACGACCACTTTCAGCTAAAAAACGATTAAAATTATAGTAAATTTTGTGTAGAAATCTGTTTCCTGGAATTGAAACTACTGGAGGGGGATAGCAAGATAAAAAGTCTTGAGAGGTTGATACAAAATAATCAGCATACTCTTCAAAAGCTGGGTTGATAACTGTGAAATTGTTTTCAATGGCAAATGCTATAAAATTAGCAAATAAAAATAATCTGTTTCCTAATTGTCCAGACTTTGCAGAAATAATTAACATACATAAAGCCTAAAAGAATTAAAATTAATAATATTGGCTGAAGCTTTCCAAATTAAAAATTATCCACATAAAATTAATTTTAATAAACAAAGATAGATATATCCAATAAATGAATTTATATATATTTCTTTAACAAACAGCAAATTACAAAATTAATATAACTTTGCCTTTGCGGTTATTACCAGAGAAAATTCACTGATAAATTGCAATTTATTTTGATTATTTTAAGTGTATTTACTAGAATAATATAGTTATATATTATAATTAATATTAAATTTCAGTTATACTGAATAAAGTATAAATACTTGATGTAGTTTGTGCAAGTAGCCTTGTTACTGAATACCAAACATCTATTTTAAGTAGATTGGCGTGAATATTTATCATCAGGATTAGGCAGGAGGCATGAGGGAAGAGGATTTTAGTCTAATTTAATTTTGTTAAGATAGTTTGGTTTTTCTCAGTCGTTCTACTTATAAGAGAGGCACAGGTAATGCAGATAATCCGTCTGGAAGCACTCTCAGACAACTATATATTCTTATTACATGACGAGAAACAAAATATCGCGGCTGTTGTCGATCCAGCCGAGGCTCAACCAGTATTAAAGAAACTGGCCGAATTAAAAGCTGAGTTGGTAGCAATTTTCAACACGCACCATCATAACGATCATGTAGGTGGTAATAAGCAATTAATCAAACAATTCCCCCAACTGATAGTTTATGGAGGAGCGGAGGATCGTGGTAGAATTCCTGAACAGCAGGTATTTTTGCAACAAGGCGATCGCGTCCAGTTTGCAGACCGCATAGGTGAAGTTATCTTCGTTCCTGGACATACCCGCGCTCATATCGCTTACTACTTTCCCCCCGAAAAAGCTAGTGAGATAGGTGATTTATTTTGCGGCGATACCTTATTTTCTGGCGGTTGCGGTCGCTTATTTGAAGGAACACCGGCCCAAATGGTAGACTCTTTAAGCAAACTGCGTTCTCTACCTGATAATACATGCATCTGGTGTGCCCACGAATACACCTTGAACAATCTGCAATTTGCCCTAACTGTGGATGGCGACAATCCTGACTTACAAAGGCGCTTTAATGAAGTGAAGGCTTATCGTAGTCGGGGAGAAGCTACTATCCCCTCGCTTCTGGGAGTGGAGAAGCGCACCAATCCCTTTTTACGTTGGGATCAGTCATCATTACAATTAACTGTTAACAGTAGCGATGGGGTGCAAACCTTCGCGCGGATACGGGAAATGAAAAATAACTTTTAGGGATTGGGAATTAGGAATGGGGAATTGGGAATTGGGAATTGAGTATAGTTATGCTCCCCTGCTCCATTCCCCATTGCTTCAATTTTTTAGTGGGAATAGTTGCGATCGCCCCCTTCCTTTCGCTACGATCTGTAAGCTTTAGGGTGTAGGCAAAGAAGCTTGGAATACAGCAGTGACATTGTGAGCTATCAAGCCTTACCCAAATTAATCAGATTTTACAGGAAAAACGATGGCGAAACGCGTACAGTTAGTTTTAAATCAAGATATCAGCAAGCTGGGGAAATCTGGCGATTTAGTGGAAGTAGCTCCTGGCTACGCTCGTAATTATCTGATTCCCCAGAAATTGGCAACTAATGCCACTCCTGGTATTCTCAAGCAAGTAGAACGCCGTCGTGAGCAAGAGCGTCAACGGCAGTTAGAACTCAGACAACAAGCTCTTGAGCAAAAAGAATCTCTTGAAAAAGTTGGCAGCTTGACAATTGCCAAACAAGTTGGTGAAAACGAAGCAATTTTCGGTACTATCACCACCCAAGATGTTGCAGATGCAATTAAGGCAGCCACCAGTCAAGAAGTGGATCGGCGTGGAATTACCATCCCTGATATTAACCACCTTGGTACTTATCAAGCCGAAATCAAGCTGCATTCTGATGTAGTAGCACAAATCGATATTCAAGTCGTCGCTAGTTAACTCAGAAGGGGGACGCAAAGATGAGGGGGATGAGGGAGTGAATAATATTCCTAACTCCTCTACAGACGCGATTAATCGCGTCTCTAGCAAAATCGTCAAAACTAAAATCGTTTATGGCTGAAGAACTGAATTTTAAAGGCGATGGTAGCGATCGCCTCCCCCCACAAAATATTGAGGCGGAAGAAGCGATTTTGGGGGGTATTTTGTTAGATCCAGAAGCGATTAGTCGAGTTAGCGATCGCCTCCTTCCTGAAGCTTTTTACATTAGCGCTCACAAAGATATTTATCAAGCAGCTGTGAGGCTCCACACCCAAGGTAAACCCACAGATTTGCTCTCAGTCACAAGTTGGCTGACCGATCATGAAATGCTTGCTCGCATAGGCGGCAGAAATAAATTAGCAACTCTGGTAGACCGCACAGTGTCAGCCGTGAACATTGATGCCTTAGCAGGGTTGGTGATGGAAAAATACCTGCGGCGACAGTTAATTAAAGCTGGCAATGAAATTGTACATCTTGGTTACGAGACAGAAACCGAGTTACCAACTGTTTTAGATCAAGCAGAACAGAAAGTATTCGGCGTAACTCAAGAGCGTCCCCAATCGGGTTTAGTTCATATTTCTGATACTCTAATTAATAATTTCCAGGATATTGAAGATCGAAATCAAGGTATTGCCTTACCTGGAATTCCCTGCGGATTTTACGATTTAGATGCCATGACCAGTGGCTTTCAGCGTTCTGATTTGATTATTGTCGCTGGTCGCCCATCAATGGGGAAAACAGCATTTTGCCTAAACCTTGCTCATAACATCGCCGCTTCTTATAAATTACCAGTTGCTGTTTTCAGTTTAGAAATGTCTAAAGAGCAACTGACGCAACGTTTATTAGCTAGTGAAGCGCAAATTGAAAGTAGTTATCTGCGAACTGGTCGCCTCAGTCAAACACAGTGGGAACCTCTAAGCCGTGCTATTGGTATCCTTTCCGAGATGCCGATTTATATTGACGACACGCCGAATATTACAGTTACACAAATGCGTAGTCAGGCAAGAAGACTACAAGCTGAAGTTGGAACTGAATTAGGATTAATTGTAATAGATTACTTGCAATTGATGGAAGGAGCAGGCGATAATCGCGTACAAGAATTATCAAAAATTACCCGTCAACTCAAAGGTTTAGCGCGTGAATTATCTGTACCAGTCATTGCTTTATCTCAGTTGAGCCGCGGGGTGGAAGCGCGTACTAATAAGCGTCCGATGTTGTCAGATTTGAGAGAATCAGGTTCGATCGAACAGGACGCAGATTTAGTAATAATGTTATATCGTGACGAATATTACTCTCCTGATACTCCCGATCGCGGCATCGCAGAAGTCATTATAGCTAAACACCGCAACGGCCCTACAGGCACAGCGAAACTTTTGTTTAATCCCCAGTTTACAAAGTTTCAAAATTTAAAAATTTAGCCTTTGAATTGGGAATGGGAAATGGGGAAAAGAGATAATTTTAATTCTGCCCCATGCCCAATTCCCTAGTTTTTACTTAACTCCGAGCAATTCCACATCAAACAGCAGAGTGGCGTTAGGTGGAATCACGCCACCAGCACCACGCGCGCCATAGCCTAACTCAGAGGGGATGATTAACTTACGACGGCCGCCTACTTTCATAGTGCTAAGTCCTTCGTCCCAACCTTTGATTACCTGTCCAATGCCAATTTTAAAGCTGAAGGGTTGGCCGCGATCGCGTGAACTATCAAACTTAGTACCATTTTCTAAAGTGCCGATATAGTGAACTTCAACCGTTTGTCCTGGTTGAGGAGTCGCCCCAGTTCCCTCTTTTAACTCAACATACTTTAATCCAGAGGGAGTGGTTACGGCATTAGCATCAGACATAGGATTACTCGCAATTAAGATATTGTTTTCAGTTACAGTTGTGGCCTCTGGCGGCGTTTGGGTTAACTGAGCAGCAATGGCAGTATTCTGTTTACTGCTTACTTGCCCTACAACCAAAAGCACAACACACACCAGCATGAACGCCACGCTGAGGAAAATTGGTTTCAAAATCAGTTCTCCTTACTTAGGTATCCTGGCAAAAAGATTACCAATAGGACACAATTAGTTTAAATCACAAAGGACATCTTAACGCCAAAGCTTATTTTCTAAATCGCGCAATTGACGCTCTAAACGGTCAATTCTACCCCGCAGTTCGTCCACTTCCGATTGTCGAGCTACGCCCAAATCTTGCATCATATTTCGCATTTGTCGTTGCATTTGGACATCAAAGTTTCCTTGCTCTGACTTTAACTGCTGGGCAAGATCGTCTATAACTGCCTTGGCTTGCTCAGGATTAAGCTTACCGTCTTTAACTAAGTCATCACTAACTTGGCGCAGTTTGTCCGCTACTAAAGACGTTGTACCAAGACCCACCATCATTAACTGTTGCAACCAGTTGCTGTTATCCATATTCCCTTCCTCTTACTTGTTTCAAACCAGCCGACCTTTGCTTCTGAGTGTAGGCAATCAAGCTATGCTAAAAGCCTAGTTCTTCTAGCCTACATCTCTATTTTGGCAAATTAGCAAACACACAGATTACAGGTGTGATTATAGAAGGACTCAAGTTTCAGGATGCCCCGGATTTAGGGTCAGGGGGAAGGAAAGTCCTAGTGAAGTCCAGAAATGGGATAATTTATTTTTTGGAGTTCCCTAAAGAGGTTGGCAATAGCCTCAACCCCACATAAGTTATGCAGTTCGCTCTATATGAATGAACTACAGAACTTACGCAAATAATAGCCAGAACCCTGATTTTTTCTTAGGGCAATTCATTAATTGCCCCTAGTTGAACAGCTTGTGAAGGGTAGTTTAACTTCTGCCACAGTGACTCGTGAAGCGATCGCCACAAAAAATTATCGCAATTTAACTTGACTTTTAGCTAAATTTGTGATTTCCATTTTTGAAAGGCTATCTCATAATCCTCTGATTTACTCTGATAAACACTCCACCAATGAAAAAATAGTCCTAACCCCCATCCTAATACTGGGAAAATAGCCCAAAAATAACTAGGACTAGTGATTAAATTCAAGAGAATGAGGAATAAATTCACTGCTAAAAAGGAAACAAAATGCCCCCAAAAAGCTCTTCGTCGGAAAGTATTAAATGTGTGTCGCAACCGTTCCTCTTCTTGTTGAACTAACCACTTTTTTTCAGTTTTTTCCAAAATATCAGAAGAAATACCTAACTCAGATGCCATTTCTATAAGCTGTTCTCGTGAAAATTCTCCTTTTTGTTTACGAGTGAGTGCTATTTCAAGGATTTTTTGCACATCTTCTGAATCGTAAGTCATTTTAATTCCCTTATAAGTTTGTGTGTAAATGCGCTTTTGATTTCATGAAGTTTTCGATAGGCTTCGTGAAATTCAGTTAGCGATCGCCTCCACATTTTGCACCCAATACTTAGTGACATTCACAACCTTATTATTTTCCCATAACTGATTTAGGGCTACTGTATTTGTCAATACCTCTATATTGCTTTTATAAAGTTGAATGCTCGTAGTGTCAGAAAATATTGACAATTGCAGAGGTGAAATTATCGCTTTTGAAAGGGTGTTTTTGATGTTAATTAAAAACCACGACATTTGCATCGGATTTTGATGCAATAGACACATAAGTTTTAGATAAATATAGGATTACTATTTGATTTTTGAACGAAAATTAGGTATTGTAGCGTGTGTTAGAATGGAGTTCGTAACGCATTCTACGCATATTTTCAGAAAAAAATTCTGGAAGTTTTACCTGCAAATGAGCATTTTGGCAGAGTTTTAGTTGCATTAGACTATCAAATTTG
This sequence comes from Nostoc sp. DedVER02, assembly GCF_034530675.2. Lineage (NCBI taxonomy): Bacteria > Bacillati > Cyanobacteriota > Cyanophyceae > Nostocales > Nostocaceae > Nostoc > Nostoc sp. DedVER02. Next base: position 231,836 of record NZ_JAVRCP020000004.1, on the reverse strand, counting down.
AGTGAACTATAGAAACAATAGAGCGATCGCACCTTTTCCATTAAGATTGTGTAGCGATGTTTAACGACAAGTCGCTATGCGTCTACGCTCTATTGTTTTCCGATGACAAAAAAGAACTATTCTTTTTAGCTAATTGCCTTCTTTCTCTTCAGGCATATTCCCAATAACCCAGCAGTAACTGCTATTCCTCCAATAGCTGATGGTTCAGGCACAGGTTTTACACTCACACTATCTAAGTATAAAAAACCATAACTAGCTCTACCACCCAATTTCAACTCTGTAAATGATTTTGTTGCCACAAAACTCAAGTCATATTGTGTGAAGGGATTTCCAGCAACATTTATACTATTTGTCTTCTCAAAAACTTCACTTTCATCGATAAATGCCTGAAATATATTATCAACTTGACTGCTATCTTCATCCGTTCCTAAAGAGAAACTGAGATTATAGTTAGTACCGATAGTTGTGGTCAAATTCTGGGATATGTAAGCAGGATTGACAAATGAACCAATCGCTAAACCTTGATTACCACTTTGAGGAAAATTGCTAATTTTAATTCCTGATGTATCAATCGGATCACCAGATTTATTCCATCCTGTAATATTAGGATTTGTAGTGTTGGGATTATTAGGATCTACGAGGGGATCAACTTCAAATCCTCCGTTAAAAACACGGTCTTGAGGATCTTGAACATAGTTAGGATTATATTGTTGTGCTTGTGCTACTGGAATATAAGTACTAGTAATCACAGCATTGCTAGCTAAGGTAGTAGTAAAACTAAAAACAATAATTGAAAGTTTTTTAGTTAATTTCATGAAAATTGACTCCAAATAATTCCAGATTAGGACAATTCAAACGAGTTGATAGTTACATTTATACTGGCTCTAATTGGTGTCAAAAAAAATAAACACTTTATCCAGGTTGATAAGAGTTACTATTCACCATATATAATCTATCCATAAACCGATGATGGAGTTTTTTAATTAGATTAAATTAAATGGTATTATCAACACTATAGAGCCAGATATGGCTTGGGATTTTAAGAGATGAGGATTAGCTTGCGATCTGTAGTTTATTCGTTCTGAAGATCGTCACACACAGAATTTTCCCCTTGTTGTTCTGTAGATTTGACACTCACATCATCCAGATATAAAAATGCATACTTGGCTCTGGAAGCAAACTTTATCTCGGTGGATGTTTCTTTCGCTTTAAAATAAAACGTGTATAGCGTGTAGGGTTGGTGAGAAGTATTTTTTTTCCAACAAACTCTGTCTCCACGTATAAAAACCTTAAATTTATTATCCAGATCAGGTGCTTCCTCTGTGGATGCGAAATAGAAAGTAAGTTTGTAGCGCTGATTAACAACTGTAGGGATAGTCTGTGATATGTAACTCAAGGCTGAAAATCCACCAAGCGATAAACCTTGATTACCAGTGTTAGAAAAATTGTCAATTCTAGTACCTGATGTATCAATCGGATCGCCCGTTTTAACCCATCCTGTAATATTAGGATTTGTAGCGTTGGGATTATTAGAATCTACGAGTGGATCGTTTTCAAATCCCCCGTTAGTAATTAGTTCTTGTCCTTCTGCTTGTGCTGCTGACTTATAAGTATTGGTAATCACAGCAGTATGAAGGAGAGCAGTAGTCAAACTACAAAAAATAATTGAGAGTTTTTTGGTGAACTTCACAAGACATAACTCCAAATAGTTCAAAATTAACGACAGCGAGGACTTGATTGATTTACTTTGTGGTGATTAAGGCAAGATAAACCCGTAAGTATTTTTGAAGATATTCTGGGCAGTAGTACCACTTAAGTAGGTAGAAAAACTCTGTGCTGTCGATAAAACTGTAGTGTTGGCGAGTATGCCCAGTGGATAGACAATCGGATCGCTCTCTGTTGTTAGGGCAGTTTCTACGACTCTTACCTTGGTAGAAATGGCGGCATCGGTTTTGTAAACAGCACCTGCATCAATAGTTTTACTTACGCCTCCAACTACAAGAGTTTTATTTTCAACAGCAGTTAAAACATTACGCACATTGCTAGCGAGGTATGTTTTAGGACTAACAGTGGTGAAAATACCTCGGCTAGTAAGAACTTGTTTGGCATAATTTCCCGCAGGCACAAGTGGGGGAGTACCTGTGTAATCACCTATGGCAATACCAGTAATGTTGGCGTTGGTTAAACCATTGAAGCTAGTGAGAGCAGCACTACCAGCACTAACAGGAGGTGTTGTAGGAGCAATCAAAACTAGACGGTTTTTGACAACATTTTTACGGCTACCTGCAACCAATTTACTTGGGGTTGCATCCTGCAAGACATCTATTTGGTCGGTGGCAGCAGAAATGAAAATATCTGCTGCTGCTCCTGCTTGTATTTGGCTAAGTAAAGTACCAGAAGCACCAAAGGTATAAACAATGCTGACACTTGGGTTAGCGGTTTGGTACTGAGTCTTTATATCATTAAGTGCGTTTGTCAAGCTGACAGCCGCAAACACTCTAAGGGTAGTTACAGAGTTTGCTGGCGATAAATTGATAAACTGGGAGCCTATTACTAGCATCATGCTAGTAACTGCTGTAGCAATCCAAGCAATAAGTCTTCTTCTGTTCATGAAAGTTATAGTTTGGGGAAAATATTACCTAAAAGTCTCATTTTTGACATACCTGACTTACGCACAGGCAACAGAAAAATCAACTACACAGAATGCAGAGGATATGGATAAATCTGAGCTAGAGAGGATTTTGGCGTAATTTCTACGCATGACAAATTTCTGGAAATAAATGGCCGATCGCAATTGCTAAAAGCATTGGTGTAATGAGCCGTTTATTATTTCCAAGTAAAATTACACAAACAGAAAGTGAAATGTATTTAGTGATGAAATAATATCAGTTAAATACATTTATTACCAACATTTTTGGTTAATAAATCCTGACAAAAAGCTATGCGAGGGCATCTTAAATTTTATAAAACCCAAAAAGGCTTATTTTATATAGGTTTTTTGTAAAATACCCAAACGTAAAGAAAATATCTAAAAATTTATGATTACCAACATAACTATTGCGTTTAACTAATTATGTTGGTATTTTCAGGACTGGTTGGTACTAGTGAAGTGCGATCGCACCTACCGATGTATATAAAAAAAGTAATACTTAGTGAGGTCATTGAGCTTGCCGAAATGCTTTAACTCATCCGCCCAAACTAACTACACATAATTCTCTATTGGTATAAAAATATATATAAACTTTTATGTTATCAATAAAAAATTTGATTTTGCATACGCCCAACGATAGATAGATTTTATTAAACAAATAGTTTAGATTTGTAACAAGTTACACAGAACTAGGTAAAGCACATGGCCAAGATAATTGACACTGCTACTAATAATGGTTCTTTCACTACTCTAGTTGCAGCAATCCAAGCAGCTGGTTTAGTAGATACACTGAACAGTGATGGCCCATTTACCGTCTTCGCACCCACTGATGAAGCGTTTAACAAGCTTCCAGCAGGTACAGTAGACGCATTACTTCAAGATATTCCAAAGTTGAAGAAAATCTTGACCTATCATGTAGTCTCAGGTAAAGTACTGGCTGCTGATGTAGTTAAACTGAAGACAGCTACAACAGTTGAAGGTTCAGATGTAAAAATTGACGCTTCTAATGGTGTAAAAATCAATGATGCAACAGTTGCAACACCAGATGTTGCTGCTGATAACGGTGTCATCCACGTAATTGACACAGTTTTAATTCCTGCATAAGCAAACTTCAGAATAGCAAATGCTATTTCTGGGGCGGCGACTACCTATAGTCGTTTCTTTATTAAAATCTGGTTGAATGTTTTTTAGTAAACACCAACTACCAACAAATCCATCTAGACAATATCTAGATGGATTTATTGTTTAATTAAGTGTAATCAAATTTTTAGTTTTGCCAAACCCAGATAACGGATACCTTCGGGGGAAATGTCAAAACGGCAAGGTAAGACTTCTAAACCAAGAGCGATCGCATCCCGTAATAATTTACCATAGACAGGATCTGTGCGATCGCCAGGGGAAAACTCTGTACAATCACCGCGATTGATAAAGTAAAGCATCACCGCACGAGTTAGAGGTAGTAGCACCATTAGTTCTCGCAAGTGCTTTTGTCCTCTTGTAGTTTCCGTGTCGGGAAATAAAGCTAATCTTCCCTCAGACAAAGTTGTATTTTTCACTTCTAAATAAATCGGGCGTTCCTCATCACTCCCCGTCAAGAAAAAATCCACTCGACTTTTTTTATCTAGCCCATAAACCACTTCACCCTTAATTTGGCTATATTCGCCCAATTCCGGGAAAAGATGTTGCGCCAAAGCTAACTTTACCACCCGATTGGGTAAAAAAGTATTTATGCCTACCCAAGTTGGCTCATTGTCATGTACCTGAATTAATTCTAAAGTGTAAGCCAATTTGCGGTTAAGATTATCGCTTTTAGAAAGCTGTACAGCACTTTGCACAGTTGATACTCCAGTCATTGGCCCTGTGTTGGGACAATGTGCTGTCACTATTTCGCCAGAAGTAAGTTGAACGTCAGCAAAAAACCGCTTGTAACGCTTGAGTAAAATACCAGGATACAAAGGCGGGTAACGATAAAGCCAATCTGTCATTATAAAACCTTGTTGCTGCTAGTAAATATACGCTGATTCCTTACACACCTAACTCTCAACAGCAAATCTCTTTAGCAGCGACTCCGCCCTATGTCAGAAATCAAGCAAGTTTACATATCATGAATTGTCAACTTTTGTAGTCAAATTGACAACATAGTAATAAAAAGTAGCATACACTAAGGATTATAAGCCTCCCATAAAAAATCCGGGAGACTTTCAACGTGCAAGGAGGTAAATCCTATGCAAAAAGTCTGGACAGCGACGGAATTAGAATATGCTTTTCTGTTTACTCTAAGAAAGGTAAATTCAATCAATCTCGAAGGTTTTAAGCCATTTTTTAGTAATATGCCTGTTGACCCTTATATCAAAGGCAATTATCGTTCCAGAAGATTATCTCGGTTCATAGTTTCTGGAAATGGGTTAATCAAATTACCTCATGGCTACTTCTTTCAAAGTAAAGAATATAATCCATTAGTGGGCGACATAAAAAGAGAGTTTGCAGAATTAGATGATGCACTCATAGAGCTTGATATTTTTAGAAATCTTGTCTTAGCATTTAGTGATTCTTGTAAACTTCATCCTGAAGCTGAAATCGGAGTTCATCAAATTAGGATTAGTTGTTCGCCAGACAATTTTAGTAATCCAGCGCCTGAAGGTATCCATCAAGATGGTACTGATTTTATTGGCTTATTTTCAGTAAATAGAGATAATATTCAAGGTGGAGAAACACATTTATATACCGCCAAAAAAGAAAAACCTGTATTTAGCAAAGTTCTAAATCCGGGGGAACTTTTATTAGTTAACGATCATGAGTTTTTCCACTTTGCCAATCCCATAAAACCACAAACTGACGCTCAAGGAAGTTGGGATGTTTTTGTACTGACTTCTCCTAGCTTACTTTCAGAATAATTCTAGTTAACTGCAAATATTTGACAATTTATGAGATATGGGGAATTGAATCTAATCATTTCCCCAATTTTTTATTTGGAATTGGAAATAATCAGGCTGATAGTGATTTATTAACTGATATGGTAACTTTGCTGTATATCCCTCTGATAAAATTTCCGGGATTGTTCGTTTAATTCGCTGCAAATCCGAAATCAACCAAAGCCATGCTGAATACTTAAAATATTAAGAGGGAGTGGATAGGTTAGGCTACGAAGCAAGCTTGCTGGAATTCAACTAACTAAAATGCTATGAATGACGAATTCTACAATAGAGGATTGGAAAAGGCTAGGCAAAAAGACTACGCCGGAGCAATTGAGGAATTTAACCATGCTTTACAACTAACACCTTACTTTACCGAAGCTTACTTGCAACGGGGTTTGGCATATTATGACTCAGGAGCAATCCTTAAGGCTGTCTCGGATTATACCGAAGTTCTGAAACTTAATCCTGAGAGTGTGGAGGCGTATTATTGTCGTGCATTGGCTAGGGTGGCGCTGAAAAATTTACCGGGGGCGCTAGAAGATGTTGAACGCGCTATTCGTCTCAATCTAAATTATGCTGCGGCTTATAATCTGCGGGGAATAGTGCGGCGCAAACAGGGTTATATTCAAGATGCGATCGCTAATTTTAAAAAAGCTGCTGGGTTATATTTAGAACAACAAGATAAAGAGAATTGTCGTCTGTGTTTGGAACGAATTAAACAACTACAACCCCAAGAATTACCTGTTGTACAACAATCGCGTTCTACCAATGCACCAGTTTTATCCACCAATGATTATTTCACGCAATTATTAGAAAAGGCTGAAAAGGGGGATACCCAAGAAGCATTGGCAGATTTAAACTGGGTATTGAAAGCCGATTCGCAAGATGCCCAAGCTTACTGCTGTCGTGGGGTTGTGCGTTGTAAGATGGGAAATTATCGAGAAGCGATCGCAGATTTTAATCAAGCATTGCGATTAAATTTTCAAGATGCCATTGTCTACCGCAACCGAGGTAAAGCCCGTTCTATATTAGGAGATCATCAAGGTGCGATCGCGGATCTTAACCAAGCACTCCAGATGCAACCACAAGATCCTCTAGTGTATATCGCCAGAGGTAATGCCTATCGGACAACGGGTAACTATCTTGGTGCAATTCAAGATTACACCCAAGCGTTGCAAATAAATCCTGATGATGCTCAAGCTTATTACAATCGCGGCATTGCCTATACTTGTTTAGAAGAAATGCAAAATGCTGTGGAAGATTATCAACGGGCGGCAAGTATTTTTTGCGAACAAGAAGACTGGGGAAATTATCAACAAGTTTTAAGTAGTCTAGAAAAGATCCAAAAATTTAGCCCCCAGTCAACAAAGCAAAAATATAACCTGTTACATCAGCGACTTTTGCGAATGGTTGGGGGATATTGGGAAATTGCTGAAAGATTGATTCAGCAGAAACAAGATTATCACCCTGGAATGTCAGACGAGTGGTATTTGCAAAGAGTTATTGATGATTTAGAACGCGATCGCGGGAGATGAGGGGGCAGGGGGCAGGGGGCAGGGGAAAATTCGCCTCTGCAAGAACTGCTTTCATTCGTAAATGCCACTAACTATATACGTAAATTCACCCGTACACTTATTTATACGGGTGAAAATGCGATCAATCATTTGTCGATTTCCATCGTCAAAACACTTAACTAACTACCGCTTCAGCTTTTTCCTCGGCTTTTTCTTTCACTAGCACATAAGGTTGTTCAGTCCCTTGTGCTAGATATTCTGCTAGCTGACTTTCAATTTGATCGCGCACAATTTGGCGATATTCTAGAAAATGCTCGTTGTGGGCGCAAGCAGAGATGTAATGCTCAATCACTCCAGGGTTACGCTTGAGAATACTGAATAAATGATGCCAGAACTTCCAACGGGTTTCCCGTTTGATTCCTTGTCGCCAAATCACAATCAACAAGGCTTTTACAACCACCCACTCTGGCATTTTCGTTGGCGCTTTCCAACTCGGCAAACCCATCATTAAGAAACAGCGATAGGTACGATCCAAGTAATTTACTGGGTCGTATAAAGTACAAAACGCTTCAATATATTCTCTAGCAAGTTCTTCTAAAGGACGAGTGGGGAGAAAGTTCATCAATGTTGTCTGGTTGATGTTGGCACTTTCGTTTTCCCGCAGTCGTCCTTCTTTTTTCAGGCGATGCCAAAGGGCAGTATTGGGTAACGCTTGCAACATGGCAAAGGTAGTTGAGGGAATAGCTGCTTGTTCTGCAAAGCGGACAATGCGATCGCCTGCACCTGCTTTTTCGCCATCAAAACCGATAATAAACCCAGCCATTGGGCGCAATCCGGCTTTGGTGATGGTTTGCACTGCCTCAGCTAGAGAACTGCGAGTATTTTGAAACTTCTTAGTCATTTGCAAACTATCTTCATCCGGTGTTTCGATTCCCAAAAACACCGCCGAGAAACCGCACTCAACCATCAACTCCAACATTTCTGCGTCTTGCGCTAAGTCAACTGAAGCTTCAGTGTCAAATCGGAAAGGATACTTGTGTTCTGCCATCCAGACTTTTAACTCTTTCAGCAACAATTTCACATTTCGTTTGTTGCCAATAAAGTTGTCATCTACCATGAATACACCCCGCCGCCAACCCAAGTTATAGAGGCAATCTAACTCTGCTAACAGTTGTGCTGGAGTTTTGGTGCGTGGTTTGCGCCCGTATAGAACAATAATGTCGCAAAATTCGCACTGGAAGGGACACCCACGCGAAAACTGCACCGACATCATATCATAAGCATCTAATTCTAATAAATCAAAGCGGGGTATTGGTGTGCTTGTGACATCAGGTTTTTCTGTGGCGCGGAAAGTTCCAGATGTATCTCCCCGTTGAACTGCCTCAATAAACATGGGCAAAGTGATTTCCCCTTCATCCAGAATTAGAAAATCTGCCCCAACATTTTCAACTTCGTGAGGTACAGAGGTAGGGTAAGGGCCGCCAACTGCAACTAACTTGCCCCGTTTTTTGGCTTCTTGGATTTGGTCAAGTAAATCTTGTTTCTGGACAATCATCGCGGAGAGGATTACTATGTCTGCCCATGCCCACTCTTCCTCTGTTGCTGGGCGGATGTTGCGATCGACTAGCTTAAATTCCCATTCTTGGGGTAGAATCGCTGCTACTGTTACTAAACCTAGAGGTGGTAATAAAACCTTGCGATCGACTAATTCTAAGATTTTTTCATAAGACCAAAAGGTTTTGGGAAATATTGGATACACTAACAAGATTCGCATGTAGTATCAATCCTCACACTTTGATTGTTATCCCACTCTAACGAAAATTAAGAGCTATTGACTTTTTATTAAAGTTGTTTTATCTTACCACTGATATTTTTCCCTTTTATAAGCGGCTAGCGACTGGAATTCTTGCAGCTAATCGGCAAAAATAAAAGCATATTGAAACAGAAATCTCTTAATTTCTGGTTTCTCTAACTACCACCAGGCTGCAAACTAAATTCATCTCAGTAGGACTTAGGCTAGTACGGTTTGGTTAAGGCAAGAGACGCGATAAATCGCCGTCTCTACAAAGGACTGATTATTGTAAAGACGGCGATAAATCGTGTCTTTGTCATCTAGAGCGTGTCATCAAAAAACCTTATCCGAACCGTACTAGGACTTAGGCAGAAGAATTGGCAGCTTGTGTGGGCTTACCTTTGCAAGAAATGATCGCCATCATTAGCAAGTAATAGATATTTTATTAATCAGCACGTTTAACGCCACTAATTTTTAAAACATCACTCATGGTTGCACAATAATTTGGCAAGCCGAAACTATCGGGATTGATGAATTTTTCATAAGTGAAATGCCGATAGTTCATGCAAAATCTATCCCAAGCAGCCATTCTAATGCGAAACAGAACAATAATTAAATTAGCCAATGCTATAGATATGGGAATGCGAAAGTAAATTTTTTTGCCCAGATAAGTACAAACTTGTTTCACTGCTTGATTAGCGGTTAATGGTGCTTGACCTAAAACCAGCCAACGTGGTTGATCGTTTTTGGCAGGATGCTCGATTAAATATTGAACTACAGTGGCAATATCTTGTGCGTGGATAAAGTGAAAACTGCCATCTGCTTCTAAGAAACGAATCAAATTAATATATTTGGTAACTTCTGTAATACCAGATGTGACAGCAGAATAGGGTTTATTCGCATCACCGCCCAATACTACAGTGGGAAATACTGTGGTAATTTTGGGTGCGATCGCTAATTTTTCTTTTTTCTCTAAGCACTCATATTTAGAACGGATGTAATCTGTCCCAATTTCCCCGGCTTCTTTTAATGGTTGATTGTTGCGATCCAAAACGCTAGCTGTAGAAAAATAAATCACCTGCTGGCAACGTTCTGGATCTAGCAGTTCCAACAACTCTATAGTTTTAACGACATTAATATCAAATGTATTATCACCACCCCAAGCTGTGGCTGTGAGTACCGCCGTATCAATTGTAGATAGCAAATCGGCAAACTGACGAATATTTTGCATATCACCTTGCAAAACGTTGATACCCGAACGTGCCTTAATATCAACTTGCAGTTTATTTGAATTCCTGACTAGCAGATATAGTTCGTGATTTGTTTCCTTAATTAAGGCTTCTGTTAAATAATGACCTACACAACCACTTGCACCAGTCACTAAAATCCGTTTCTGGCTCATAGAAAGTTTTTTAAACGTAAGGAGTTAAAACTAAAGAGTTAAGAATAAAGTTAAAAGTTCCGAATCAGAAGTTATGAATCAAGTTAGAAGTTAAAAATGATGAGTTAAAAATAACTCTGCATCTTGCAACTGATAACTTTTGTACAGACGCGATTAATCGCGTCTCTACTCATAACTCCTAACTCCTAACTCATAACTCATAACTCCTAACTCTTAACTCCTGCAAGATTCAATTCCTTTGCGGTTTCAAAGAAGAAAGCAACATTTTCTTCGGGAGTTTCTGGTAAGACACCGTGACCGAGATTGAGAATATGACCCCAATTGCCAGCTTTGCGAACGGTATCGAGGATGCGATCGCGGATAAACTGTTTAGAGCCGAATAACACGCCAGGATCGAGATTTCCTTGAACTTTCATTTGCTTGCCTAATCTGGCTCGTGCATCTGCCATATCCACTGCCCAGTCTACAGTGACAATATCAGCGCCAGATTGCCCCATTCTTTCCAACACACCCGCACTACCGCTAACTAGCAAAATTAAAGGTGTATCGGGGTGCGTTTGCTTGATTTGCTGGAAAACCCGCTTTTGATAAGGTAGAGCAAAGGTGTCATAATCTTGAGGACTCAATTGACCCGCCCAAGAATCGAACATTTGCACAACTTGAGCGCCGGAGTCAATTTGATAGCGGGCATAGATGGCGATCGCATCTGCTAATTTAGATAACAGTTGATGCAATATCGTCGGGTCTGAGAATGCCATATTTTTGATGATGGAATAGGTTTTAGAACCTTTTCCTTCCACTGCATAAGCTGCTAAAGTCCACGGCGCACCCACAAAACCTAACACCGTAGATTTATCGCCGACTTCGGAACGCAACGCCTGCAAAATTGTCTTGATAAATGGTAGAGCTGCTTCTGGTTCTAAGGGATGCAGAGCATTGATTTGCTCTTGAGTGCGGAGTGGCGAGTGAATGATTGGCCCTTTACCTTCGGCGATATCCATGTCAATACCCAAACCAGGTAGTGGGGTGACAATATCAGAAAATAAAATTACTCCATCTGGTTGGAATGCTTTCCACGGTTGCAAGGAAACTTCAATTGCTACATCTGGAATTTCCGAGCGATCGCGAAACGAAGGATACTTTTCTCTTAAGTCTCGATATGCTTTCATATATCGTCCCGCTTGTCGCATCATCCATACAGGGGGACGATCTACTACTTCACCACGAGCAGCCCGTAAGAGATGAGGAGTTGTTGATGAAACACCCATTTATCACTTCATCCTAAGTCACAATTTTTATGCCACTGTTTAGCTTATCATTCCGGGATTACGCTTTTTCAGAATAAAAGGGACTGGGTACTGGGGACTAGGGACTGGGAAGGGGGAAATAGGATAAAACAGGAATCAATATTGAATTGGGAATTGGGCATTGATTATTTCTCCCCATCTCCCTATCCCCAGTCCCCAATCCCTAATCCCCTAATATGCAAACTGACTCTAACAGTCCCGATCACCTTGCATCTGCTAATAATGAGCCTAACCCAGGAAAGTTTTTGATTCCGCGATCGCAGCGACAGATGTTCTTTATTCAGTTTACCTTAATGACGCTCATCGGATGGGTTGTGGGTGGAGTTGCCAGTATCGCCTTAGAGAAAATTATTCTTCAAAGTTTTTCATCTAGCATTGCTATCCAACCACAAACATTAAGCATTTTGGTGAGAAGCCTCAGTAATGTTGTATTTGCTGTGATTTTTGCTGCTGACCAGAGCCTTGTCCTTTATCGATATTTACCAGGTTTGCAATGGCTATTTGCAACTAGCGTTGGTTGGCTGATTGCTAACGGCGTTTCTACAGCCTGGATTAACTACATTTCAACCATTGCCTTATCATCATCGCCTGAAGAAACTTTTATTTTTGGGTTTCTGTCTGCGATCGCATATATAATTTCTGGTATTTGGCTAGGTATTTGCCAGTGGCTGGTATTGAGGCGATATACAACAGATATTTGGTGGTGGAATTTCTTACCCTCAATCTCTTTCTTCTTGATTACTATTTTGGTTTGGTTGCTGTTTATTCTGCAAAATGTGATTCCAGAAACCTACCGGACTCCCATATTATATTGGAGTGGACAAGGACTAACAGCAGCGATTCTGGGAGCTATACCAGCAATTGGTTTATGTACATTGAAAAGAAATTTACATCGCAAAACTGGAACTTCTCCCTGAATTTTGTCGATATATTCCCATAATTTTAATATTTATGACTCGCCCGCGCATTCTCCAACCCGGCCAAGTCGCTTCGCTCCAAATTAAAAATTAAAAATTATTAATTAAAAATTGCAATTAGTGGGGGCTTGAACCCCCTACTGATTGCGTAGCATTAGCGAGTCTAAGAGCGTCTTATAGACCACTCAATCAAAGATTCAGTTGGGGCTTGTACCCTAAATTAATTAAAAATAATAATAATTTTTAATTAATTGTTAATTAAAAAAAGGTCAAAGTTATAAATTTAGTAAGTATAATGGGAATATTAGTAAGTATAATGGGAATAGTTAATTATGGCGTTGCATATTTGCGGCATGATTTAGCAACTTTTAAATTCCTCCCTTTGCCCCAATTCATCCCACAGTCCCATTTAATTTCTATCCCAAATAGTCTCTAAACGTTCTTGTGCTATTTTGAGAGCTTTTTCGGGAGACTCACCCAGTAATGTAGCCTCAATAGCTCGACCAAGACTGTCAGAAAGACGGCTATATCCAGCAATAATAGGTCGAGCGCCAGCTAAGGGAACTTGTTCCATAAATACTTTTAACCAAGGCTTTTGGTTCATGAATTGCTGATAAGCTTCACTTTCAGCAGCTTTAAGATTAATTGGTAAAAAACCGGTTCCAATACTCCATTCTTTTTGGAATTCTTCGCTCAAAACATATTCTAAAAACTTGAGTGCGGCTTCTTCTCTTGCTGGTGTTGTCTTCATCACATAGAGATTTCCGCCACCTGTCACCGTAGCTTTATCAACATTTGCAGGTATGGGAAATGCATCGTAATCAACTTTAGATTTAGTGATATAAGTCCAAGGCCCCGTAATTTGCATAGCAACGCGACCCGCTATAAAAGCATCCTCTTCATAACCCCGTTCTGGAGAAGAAAGCATTGCTGAACCATCTTTTAATAGCTCTTGCCAAAATTGTAAAGCTTTCAACGCTCCAGCATTTGTTAAATCTGGTCGGTTATTTGTTAGTACTTCTCCCCCAGCGCTCAATAAAAAAGGGAACCAGCTAAAAACTGTCCATTCTCCCTTCCCCAAAGGTAGTACAATTCCGTACTGTTCTGGTCGCTTGTCGCCATTGCGGTCTATGGTTAACTTTTTAGCAACTTGCTTCAACTCTTCCCAAGTCTTAGGCATTTGCGTAATTCCCGCAGCTTCAAAAAGCTTAGGTCTATAAAAAATGCCTATATTGCTTGTATATAATGGGGCTGACCAAAGATGCCCGTCTAATTGCAATTCTTCAAGTAGGTTAGGTCTAATTTCTGATTTTAACGGCAATTTTTCTAGCCAATCTTCTAAAGGTATAATTGCTCTTAAATCTGCTAACTGACCTGTAATTTGCGGATAGAATGCCAGGATATCTGGAGGCGCATTACCCACAACTGCTGTTAATATTTTTGGCAATTGTGGTTGAGCTAAAAAAACAGATTCTACCTGGATATTAGGATGAGTCTGATTAAATTTGTCTACCAGTTTTTCAAACACATCCCGATTTGCCGGAGGATTTATTGCTTGCCATAAAGTTAAATGAGTTACTCCATCGTCCTTCTGTGCTATTCCCTGACAACCAGATAAAAATATTATTAGGACAATCCCTAGAAGTAATCTCTGCCAAGCAGAAGCAATAACCCGGCGCAAATAATGGCTCATTTGGGATGGAAAAAGGATATTTTTCATACCAGGTAGTTAATAAGATTAAGAAATATTCTCTAAAACACTTTTGGTAATACTAGTTTCTGCTCTTGTATAAATATAAGTTTGAGGTTCACTTATTTTTTCAGTTCTGAAGATTTTTGCTGCCCGATACCAAAAGTCTGTATCCTCTCCATAAGCAATATTATTAAATCCTTTTACCTCAAAGAATACGTGTCTTTTACCAAAAAATGTTGGGCCTAAAACACATTCTCTGAGATTAATTGTTTTTCCTGGTTGAAAATAATCTGCAACTAAAACCTCTTCTTCTGTTGCGAATCCACCTTCAATCAAATCAACTTCTGGATTAGCTTTCATATATTCAATTCGCGCATCCAGATGATTTACCTCGTATGCATCATCACTATCCAGAAATGTTATGTATTTACCAAAGGATGCTTGAATACCAGCATTTTTAGCATACCATAGCTTCCTATTTTGATGTTTCAAATACCTGATGTTTTGAAATTTTTGAATATAAGGATTGACAATTTCAAAAGTATTATCTTGGCTGCCATCATCAACTATAATCAGTTCCCAATCTTTAAAACTTTGAGCAATAACACTATCAATGCAATTATTTAGATATTTTGCTCGATTGTAAGTACAGAGGATAATTGATACTTCATGATTGAAATCAAAAACTACAGTTTCCATTGTTAAATCATCATAATTGTTCATACATAAATCCCACTAATAAAAGAGGGACTTTTAATTATTGAGGAGCAAAATATTAAGCTGTTTTGAACATAGCAAATTTATTAGCGGTCTGAAAATTACTCCTTAAGTGTGTAAATTTATAAAGTCGTGCATAATATCATTATAATTATAAATTATCCGGCTATAATCAAAGTTTTCTCGAATATATTCTAAAATTTCTTGGCGATAATATTGGTTTTTCTCAATCATCTCGCTAATTGTATCAGTAACAATTTGTTTAGCTTCTGGGCTTGTATCGGCTAAAATATTATCTGGCAAAATTCTAATGAATTTTTTGTGATGTAAATTGGCACTAGCAGATTCAGAAACAACGATACATAAACCCGCTGCCATTGCTTCTAATACTACGAGTGGTGCAACTTCTCCTTCACTAATTAAAACTAAACAGCTATAATCTGTGAGCCGAGAATAAACTTCTTCTAAACTCCATACACCTAAATATTTTGTCGTTGTTCCTTCAACAAAATCAGGATCATCTAGAGGTCCGACAAAATCTATTGCAATCTTTCCATCTATGATTTTTGCTAGTAATTTCTGCTGTTTTCTTGGTTGAATCCAACCTAAACAAATAGCTTTATTATTACCTTTAGCTTGAAAATTTACTTTTTGAGTATCAATACCGTTCACTTGCACTGATATGTATCCAGAATAGCCTGCTTTTAGTAAAAAATCTTTTGTTAAATGAGAAAGAGCAATTATCCCAGGTGCAGCAAAATAATGTTGAAATGCATCTCTAAATTCTTCATTCCATTTATCTGTTTTAAACAAATAACCATCATGGCAGGTAAAGCAATACTTTTGTTTAAGTTTTTGATTAAATTCGCTCACAAAGCTGTATGCGTGTAAATGCACAAAGTCATAATTATTATTATTAATATATTCTATGACTGCATTAACATCTTTCTCATTTAAGATATCGACTTGATGCCCAATTTTCTCTAAAAAATTTTTGGATTCATTGATTACAGTTAAAACAGAATGCGATAATGGAGGCTCAGGGACATAGCCCCAAGCGACAAGAGCAATTTTCATAAAGAATTTCTCCTCACACATTTAGATTTACTTTTCAGCCAAAATACAAGTTGCGACAGGATAATCTGGATGATAAGCGTCTAGTTCTTCTAATGTCAATTCTTCTACGGCTATTCCGTGATAACTAGCTATTACAGTGGTAGGATTGCCATAAACATACAACTTCTGTTGTGAGAAGTTTCTAAACATCCAGGCGAAAGCATCAGGTAAAGGTCGCCAATAATCAACAGGAGTAGCATGAACTCTAATTGCACTTGGTACCATCGCAAAACATTTTCCACCAGGTTTTAGCCAAGTGTGGATGTTTTCCACCACTACCCAGGGAGCATAACAGTGTTCTAAGACGTTAAAAATGATTACTGAATCAAGAGATTCTGGTTTAATAACAGATACATCGTGAGCATCCCCAACTATATCTACTCCTGGGCCTGCTTCTAAGTTGAGAATCTGATATGATGCGCCTTGATTAATTTGATAAAAATCTTTATCTTTTGGTGTTCCTCCTATTTCTAAGATATTGCCACCAATTTGAGTTTGAATTTCTTTAATAAATTTGCTGAGGTAGTATCTATCGACGGGTGTTCCTCTTGTTAATCCAAATGCTTGACAAATGGGAACTGGTTTTTTCAAATCACCCCAATCTATTGAACCTGTAGCAGGAGATAGTAAACCAAGATTTTCTAGACGTTCTACTAATTTACGAAAGTCTTCTATATTCTCAATAGATTCTAAGTCATCTTCTAATTTATATTGAGAAAATAACTGTGGCAAGACTTGGTAAGTTTCTCTACTTAATGAACCAAGTTCATATTGCATTTCCTTTTCGATAAAACTCCGAAAGCCTTTACCAAAAATTGTCAGGCTACCATCTGCTAAAAAAACTAGAGCATTTTGAAGAAGTTGCTCATATTTTTTTATCTCCTGAATCACTTTTTCTACTATAGGTTCTGATTTAATTTTTTGAAATATTTGGTAAGCTGTTTCTAATGAATGTTCGTGGATAAATATTTCCAGGATTGTCAACCATGATTTGGATGGAATAATTTCTGCGGTTCGCTGACTCCAAGCAAAAATCGCATATAACTGTGAATCTTCAATTTTTAAAAAGGCATTGGGTACATATTGTTTTGGCATATAGTTAATAACTCAAAATTTTCTAATAAGGAGGATAACTTGGGTATTATAAGCTATTTTGGATTTTATCTATAATTGCATCGCATTTATTTTCACCCGAATCTAGAATACCAATTTAGCAATCGTGGAAAAATCTCTTTCTCAACTTCCCTACGTTTCAAAGAGGCTAATGTTGCTTTGCCTTCTCTAGCAGTCCATCGGGCAATGTTTCTAATTGTTTCAGGGACATACTAGAGCGATTACCTTGGATATTCGAGTTGATCTCAGTATTAACTATTGAACCATATAAGGATTACTATTTGATTTTTGAACGGAATTAGGTATTGTAGAGTGTGTTAGAACGGAGTTCGTAACGCACTATTATCAAGGGTTTGATGCGTTACGCTATCGCTAACACATCCTACGGATATTTTCTCTAAATCAAACCGGATTCGTATAGTATGTTATTGTTAATCCTAAATTACGTAATTTAATTGGTAAAGTTAATAAAAATAGTACATAATTAATAATCTTTGGAGAAAAATAAATAATGGCAAAAACTAATGAAGTTGTTCCAAGTATCTCTTTGTCTAGTTGGGACTATATTTCACCTGAATTTGAGATAGTTTATCCTGATTCATTTTTCCCCAATATGATTATTGGAGACATCAATAACTGTTATTGGTCTTATTTACGTCGAGATATTCCCCATAAATGGTATGTGGATAGAGATGAACCGTTTATAGGGTTCCTTAATCGAGATGAAGCGCATATTTTATATAATACAGCACTCAAATTTGCCGGGAAAAAAGCTTTAGAAATTGGTTGTTTGCGGGGTTGGTCTGCTTGTCATCTGGCATTAGGTGGCGTGGAATTAGATGTAATTGATCCTTTTTTAGCCAGAGAAGATGTTTATGAAAGTGTTAGTAATTCCCTACGAATGGCTAATGTTCTCGACTCAGTTAATTTAGTAGCTGGTTATAGCCCACAAAAGGTAGAAGAGTTAGCTAAAGAATTACAATACAAGTGGTCATTAATTTTCATTGATGGCGATCATGAATCACCAGCGCCACTCAATGATACGATTGTTTGTGAACCATTGGCAGAGGACGATGCTTTAATTTTATTTCATGATTTAACTTCCCCTGATGTAGCGCAAGGCTTAGATTATTTAAAGGAAAAAGGTTGGAATACAATCGTTTACCAAACTATGCAAATTATGGGTGCTGCTTGGCGTGGGAATGTTGAACCAGTAAAACATCAGCCTGATCCCAAAATTAATTGGAATTTACCAGAGCATTTACAACATTATTCTGTGAGTGGATTATAAGTGTTCAATCAGATGCGGATCTGATTTTAACTTAATGGGGATGCCCGATCGCTAATATTCCCGCATCCCCATCTAAAGTTACCTCTACACCTACTGGCAAGGCTGCATTGGGATTATCATGTCCAAAAGGTAAGTCAGAGACAATGGGAATACCCAAATCACCCAAGCGATCGCGCAATACTTCTTCTACACTAAAGCTAGATATCGTTGGCGGCGCTTCACAGCGAGTAAAACCGCCTAAAGCAATACCGCAGACTTGAGACAAAGCACCGCTCAAACGCCATTGTGTCAACATCCTATCGATGCGATAAGGTGCTTCTGTGACATCCTCCAACGCCAGTATTACACCATCCAGATGTGGCAGGATTGGTGTAGCTAAAAGATTAGTAGCCACTGTGAGATTACCTGGTAATAAAGTACCAGTCACTACGCCGCCACCCCACCCGTAACCTTTGAGAGGCGCAAGAGGACGACCTTCTACCGAATCAAATAATCGCTCAAGTGACCAATCTGGCTCATCTGCTAAAGTTGTCAGCACAGGAGCATGAACGCCGGAAATTCCTGCTATGTAAAGGCTCCACAATAAAGCTGTGATATCAGAAAAGCCTATAAGCCACTTGGGAAGGGCTGAGTTTTGTTGCCAATTCCAATTTTCTAAAATGCGGGTGCTGCCAAAACCGCCTCTAGAACAGAGAATACCGCGACAATCGGGATCTTGCCATGCTGTTGCTAATTGGTGACGGCGGGTTTCGTCTGTTCCTGCTAGATAACCCCATTTGTCATCTATCTGAGGACTGATTTCTAATTGGTAGCCGCGCGATCGCCAAATTTCTACACCCCGTTCAAATGCCTCAAATTCTCGCAAAGCACCACTAGGGGCAATTATTCGTAGTAAGTCTCCAGATTTTAGGGGGGGTGGTAAGATTGGGGATGGCATGAAAAAAGTTAGGGGTGAGGAGGAGATACGCGATGAATCGCGTCTGTACAAGGAGTCAGGAGACGCGATTCATCGTGTCTGTGTAAGTGTTTTCAATTAGCAGTGCTAGCTTTTTGAGGCAAAAGATAAATACCTCCAGAGATTAAAGTCAGGGCCACAGAAACCCAAAAGGCAATCAAAGAGGGAGTTCGCCACACTTCAGCTAGAGGTGCAATCAAAAGTGCGATCGCAACTATTTGACTAACAGTTTTGAGTTTACCCCAAATATTCGCACCGGTAATCGTCGTTTGATTCACCCGCCAACCAGCGATCGCTAATTCTCGCGCTAAAATCAAAAACACTCCCCAAGCTGGCACTTTTCCTAGTTCAATAAAAACCAGCAACGGCGCAAGTACCAAAAGTTTATCCACTAAGGGATCGAGAAATTTGCCCAATTCACTAATTTGGTTGAGTTTCCGCGCCAAATAGCCGTCTAGCCAATCAGTTAATGCAGCAACGAGAAAAATCGCAAAACATATCCACTGAGCTTGAGGTGTAGGATTATATAAACCGTAAAGCAAAAATGGTATCCCCAATAGGCGAGAGAACGTAATCCAGTTGGGTATGGTCATAATAATTCGTAATGGGCTACGCCCCGCTTCGCTAACGTAATTCGTAATTCGTAATTCATAAATAAAACTTCAAAATTAACAAGTGTAAAGCAACAAGCAGTCAAGCAAATATGCAAAATCTATGCAGATTAGTGTATCTGAGTGTGCCTGCATGGGAAAATCTGTTTTCTGTAGCTCTCTTAAAACAATACTATGACTGAACACACAGACAACCAATTTCGCATCGAACGCGATTCGATGGGCGATCGCCAAATTCCTAGTAGCGTTTATTACGGCATTCAAACACTACGGGCAATCGAAAACTTTCCCATTAGCGGTATCAAGCCTTTACCTACTTACGTAGATGCTGGATTAATCATTAAAAAAGCTACAGCAATCGTGAATGGAGAGCTAAATTGCATTCCCCAAGATATTAGTCAGGCGATTATCCAAGCAACTGATGAAATTCTGGCTGGGAAGTTCCGAGATCAATTTGTCGTGGATGTTTATCAGGCGGGTGCTGGAACATCCCACCACATGAATATCAACGAAGTTCTGGCAAATCGCGCTTTAGAAATTCTGGGTGAAGAAAAGGGCAACTATAAACGTGTTAGTCCTAACGATCACGTTAACTATGGACAGTCTACCAATGATGTGATTCCGACTGCCATTCGGATTGGTGGATTATTGGCATTATCCAAGACATTACACCCAGCAATAGATGATGCGATCGCAGCCTTAGAAAATAAAGCTGTAGAATTTCAAGATATCGTCAAATCTGGCAGAACCCACTTACAAGATGCTGTACCCGTGCGTTTGGGTGAGAATTTTCGGGCTTGGGCGCAAATTCTTACAGAACATCAAAACCGGATTTACACCGCCTCTGGTGATTTGATGGTGCTGGGTTTAGGAGGTAGTGCAGCTGGTACAGGGTTAAATACTCATCCTTTGTATCGCGCCCGTGTGGTAGAAGTTCTTTCAGAATTGATTGATACTCCTTTAGAACCTGCGCCCCATCTCATGGCAGCTATGCAGAGTATGGCCCCATTTGTAAACGTTTCCGGTGCTTTACGCAACTTGGCGCAGGATTTAGCCAAAATATCCCATGATTTGCGGCTGATGGATTCGGGGCCAAAAACAGGCTTAAAAGAAATTCAACTTCCCCCAGTGCAACCCGGTTCCTCGATTATGCCAGGGAAATATAACCCCGTCATGGCAGAGATGACATCAATGGTGTGTTTCCAGGTGATGGGTTACGATAGTGCGATCGCATTAGCCGCACAAGCCGGACAATTAGAATTAAATGTGATGATGCCCCTGATTGCCTATAACTTGATTCACAGTATCGAAATTCTCGGCAATACCATCGCTGCACTCACCGAACGTTGCATCAAGGGAATTGCTGCAAACGAGGAACGTTGTTTAGCTTATGCCGAAGGTAGTTTAGCTTTAGTAACCGCACTAAATACCCACATCGGTTATTTAAATGCTGCTGCTGTAGCGAAAGAATCTTTAGAAACTGGTAAATCCCTGCGGCAAATTGTTCTAGAACGCAGATTGATGAGTGAAACAGACTTAGCCACAGTGTTAAATCTAAAACAAATGAGTGGTATCTTACCGCTCAAAACAGAATAATAGATTATGGGGAATTGGGAATTGATAATTGCCAATTGGGAATTGCCAATTGCGAATCGGGCATAATTATTCCCCATTCCCCATTCCCCATTCCCCATTCCAATCTATGCAAACTCAAAAACCATCTGTTAGTCTCATTCGGGCTACATCTTACGAACGAGAGGCTTTACGAGAATCCTTAGTCATTCTCCTAGAACCTTTTGGAGGAATAGCAGCATTTGTAAAAAAAGGCGATCGCGTTTTACTCAAACCCAATCTACTTACAGGGTCGCGTCCTGGTAAAGAGTGTATCACCCGTGCCGAACTAGTTTACGAAGTTGCCCAGATGGTAATTGAGGTTGGCGGTAAGCCATTTTTGGGCGATAGTCCTGCTTTTGGCAGTGCCAAGGGCGTAGCAGTCGCAAACGGCTATCTGCCTATTTTAGAAGAACTCAATCTTCCCATCGTAGATTTTCAAGGTCAGCGTTATCAAACCGTCAGTGATAATTTTAACCATCTGCGACTATCTAAAGAAGCAATGGAAGCAGACGTAGTGATTAACCTACCCAAAGTAAAATCACATGCCCAGTTGACATTAACACTAGGCGTAAAAAACTTGTTTGGTTGCGTCCCCGGCAAAATGAAAGCTTGGTGGCACATGGAAGCTGGAAAAGATGCGAATAGATTTGGTGAAATGTTAGTAGAAACTGCTAGGGCAATTAACCCTAACTTAACCATATTAGATGGCATCATCGGTCATGAAGGAAATGGCCCGAGTAATGGAGAACCTCGCCAACTAGGAATTTTAGCAGCCGCATCAGATATATTTGCCTTAGATCGGGCAATGGTAGAAATCCTCAATGTTCCTCCCGAACAAGTACCCACAGTTGCAGCTTCCCAGAGACTAGGAGTTTGTCCAGAACTTGCTGCTATCGAGTTTCCACATTTAAATCCCGACTTATTAAAAATAGAAGATTGGCGGCTACCAGACAAGTTGATGCCCATTGATTTTGGTATGCCCCGCGTAATTAAGTCTACGTTTAAGCATCTTTACACCAGATTTATCAAAGAACCAATTAGTGTTTACGGAAGAAACTAGAGACTGGGGACTAGGGACTGGGGAAAAAGAGAATAACCATATCCAATTCCCAACCCCCAATTCCCAATTCCCAACCCCCAATTTAGTGCAAACTTCGTTACAGCAATTTCATTTATTAGCAGAGTAATCTGTAATTACCCTCCGATTGCTTAACCAGACCGCCCTACTATATTAGTGGCGGTTTTTTTAACCAATGAATTTGTTAGACAATTTTTGTTCTTAGATTTTGCTCGATCGCAAAAGTTATACAGATTTCCTATGTGGAAATTGGGATTGGGTATTTCGTTGAGATATGAGCAAAGTTTGACAATAACCCTCTACGCCACCTTCTAAAATATTCTTTACTCTACCTATATATAGATTGACAAAAAGACTGTGATACTACACAAATTAGAAAATTGAAATTCTTAAATATTTCTTTAGTAAGATTGCTGAATTCATGTTGAACAATATAGTCGAGGTATCTGTATTTATTCGGTAGTTATGATTGGTTACAAAAATTATTCCACCATTTATTCTCTGGTGTCAAATATTTATGTGTATAACTACTGTATTAACAATCAAAAGCACGGATAGATATTCAGTGCTTTTGCGGTTTTGTGTCCTATATCACAAATTAGCAATTACAGTAAAATGACATTAACAAAGGTATTTTAGGATGTTATAATCATGAAGTATCGAACAAATATGTTTTGCTAATTAATCTTTAAACAGCGGAAAAATGTAATTCATGATGCTGTCTAACTTGGCTTTGCGTATGCGAATGATTACACCATACAGGGAAACATCTCAAAATATTAATTACAAAAGAAAACATAATTTGTTTACTTGTAACTTTGTATTAAGAACTCCATGTATAAAAAGGCTATTATGACAGTTATAGAACTGGTTTAAGTTGTAGAATGCTACACATTTTACATTTTAAACATAGCTAACATATCATTAAGGCTCTCAATCAGAGAGTAGACCCATACAGTGTTACGAAGAACTTCAATTTTGTATGAATTCAAATAGCCAGTCTGCCAATTCTACCGACACATATTCCCAACGTTTGGCAGACATTGTGGGAACTGCGATCGCTCTATTGACTCTTACCCTACCCGTATTTGTCATAGCTCACTATTCTTCAACTAATGTTCAAAATAATCAACAACCTTTGATCCAAAATACCTCTGTAGGTGTGAATGTAGTTAATCAGGAATAACCTGAATTTGTATTGTGTGACTCCAGGTGTCAGTTGTTTTGACAGAGTAAGGGCATAAATCCCTCAAACAGCAATACAAAGGTGTAAGAAAATAATACCCTCCTGGAAAAGCGTTGCGAAATAAATTCGCAACGCTTTTTCCATTTTTCAGAGGAGTGGTGAGATGAGGAGGACAAGGGAGACGAAGAATTATTGAACAATTCTCTTCTCCATTCCCAATTCCCCATTCCCAATTCCCCATCAGAGATCCATATTGCCCTAAAATTCTACACGGGGAGCGAAGCTGACAAAGTGCCCCCATGATTCACTGTTATCAGAGGACTTTTTTGTGGATTTATCTCGTATTCCTGCCCAACCGAAACCCGGTCTAATCAACGTTCTGATTGAAATTACTGGTGGAAGTAAAAATAAATACGAATACGACAAGGAACTAGAAGCTTTTGCTCTAGACCGAGTACTTTATTCCTCGGTAAAATATCCTTATGACTACGGCTTTGTACCCAATACTTTGGCTGATGATGGCGATCCCCTAGATGGTATGGTCATCATTGATGAGCCAACTTTCCCAGGTTGTATTATTGCTGCACGTCCGATTGGCTTCTTAGAGATGATTGACGGTGGCGATCGCGACGAGAAAATCCTTTGTGTTCCTGACAAAGATCCACGTTACACTCAGGTTAAATCCCTGAATGACCTAGCACCACACCGCTTAGAAGAAATTGCCGAATTTTTCCGTAGTTATAAAAATTTGGAAAAAAAGGTGACTGAAATTCTCGGTTGGCAAGATGTAGACAAGGTTGCAGCTTTAGTAGAAAAATCCGTCAAAGCTTATAGAGGATAATAGAGGAGTTAGGAGTTATGAATTTTTATTCCTAACTCCTGTATAGACGCGATTAATCGCGTCTCTCCTGTTACGGATCGCAAAAACTGCCACCAATCCTAAACCAAAATGCAGCGGACTCTCCTTTTGGCAAAAATTCATAATTGCACCCTGACGGGGGCAAATCTCAACTACGTGGGTAGTATCAGCATTGATGAAATGCTTTTGGAAAAAGCTGGTATCTTACCTTATGAGCAAGTGCAAGTAGTTAATAGTGCCAACGGTCAACGCTTTATTACTTATGCGATCCCGGCTCCAGCCCATTCAGGAGTAATTGAGCTAAATGGGGGTGCAGCACGTCTAGGCATTATTGGCGATCGCTTGATTATAATGACTTACGGGCAGTTCACTCCAGAAGAGTTAAAAAGTTACTCTCCTACAGTAGTTATTGTGGACGAAAAAAACAGGTTGTTGGAAGTTCGACGCTACGATGACCTGCTCGTGAAGGTCTAATTTCAAGGAAAATGTCAAATTTTGAGTTGTCGGATTCCCAGAGCTACATACCTGAAAAGTCTACTACCCTGCCAAGTAGCCCAGCAGGTGAATTTATTGTGAAATTTTGGGGTGTAAGGGGTTTGATTCCCACCCCAGACACCAGCACCCACCGCTATGGTGGTAATACCGCTTGTGTAGAAATGGCTGTAGGTGGGAAACGCTTGATTTTTGATGGCGGTACTGGTTTACGCATACTAGGTAAAACTTGGCAAGAACTACAACAGCCAATCCAAGCCCATTTATTTTTTACCAACTGCCAATCAAACCGAATTCAAGGGTTTCCCTTTTTTGCTCCCGCATTTACTCTGGAAAATTCCTTTCATATTTACGGCACAGCTGCCTCAAATGGAGCCTCAATCAAACAATGTCTGTACGATCAGATGCTCCAGCCACACTTTCCTTATCCTTTGCAGGTAATGCAGTCGGAATTGCAGTTTTACAATCTGACTCCAGACAGTGATGTAAAGCTAGATGATGTCACAATTACAATGGCATTAATCAATCAAACTCAGCGCTCAGTTGGCTACCGAGTTACTTGGGAAGGCTATAGTGTTGCTTATGTCACAGATTTGCACCAAAATGCCGATCAAGTAGAGCGAGAGCGAATTTTAGAGTTTATTAAAGGTGTTGATTTGCTGATTGCCAATGCCACTTATACTCCCCCGACTTCTCACAACCATGATTCTGCTGATTTACTCTGGCAAGTTGCGGTGAATGCAGCTTTGAATGCGGGTGTGAAACGGTTAGCTATTTCTCATCATCACCCTGATGACCATGATGATTTTCTTGACCAGGTTCAAGGGCATGTTAAATCTGCTTTCCCTGAAACACTATTAGCCCATGAAGGTCTAGTATTAACTGTTGGTAAGTGATTTTCGTTTGCAAGAGCATCGCTAAGGGGGAACCCAGGAGAGTAAAATACCGCAAAAACTATCCAGTTTTTACATTTATGAGGTATAGCACAAGCCTTGGTGGTTAGGACATCAACAGATGATGAAACTTAGACACAAAAAGACTTTTCACCCAGTCCCTAGTCCCCAGTCCCTTGTTATATTTTAGCGGATCTCGTTTGCAGACAAAGCGCAGTAGGGTAGCACAGCTAGCTATGCACCCCTTAAATTTACACCAATAACAGATATAGATGTGCCTCTCTATGAAGCATTTTGCAACTCAGCTGTGCGGATTGAAAGCTGCTGTGTCTGATTCCCCCGTTGCACTTTTACCTGTAATACTTGACCAAGACGGCTATCTTCTACAACGTTCTGCAATTGTTCAGCACTAGTAATAGCTTTACCATCAACTTGCAGAATTACATCGCCGCGCCGGATACCCGCAGATGCGGCTGGAGAATTGGGGACAACTCGCATAACAAAAACACCACTAATTTCTGGTATCTGAATCGGAGAGTTGGGATCGGTGTTATTTTGCTTTGCCAGTTCGGGTGTTAAAGTTAGCATTTGCACACCTAAATAAGGGTGAGCAACTTTGCCATCACGTTGCAGTTGCGTTGCGATCGCTTTCGCTTTATCAATAGGAATGGCAAACCCAATACCCATCGCATCGGGACGAATGGCTGTGTTAATGCCAATGACTTCACCTTGACCATTTAATAGCGGCCCGCCAGAGTTACCTGGGTTAATGGCGGCATCGGTTTGAATAAAGTCTAAGCGTTTGTCGCTAATGCCGACTTGAGCGCTGGAACGTTTGAGAGTACTGACAATTCCCAAAGTAACGGTATTATCAAATCCTAAAGGATTACCAACTGCGATCGCCCAATCTCCTACTTGTACGCTACTAGAAGAACCCAAAGGTGCGACTGGTAAATCGTTACCGGCGTTAATCTTGACAACTGCCAAATCTGTGACTTCATCAATACCTTGAACTTTCCCTTCAAAGGTACGACCATCTTTGAGTCTGACTGTTACCTTATCAGCCTTATCGACCACATGAGCGTTAGTCATAACTAAGCCGCTCTTGTCAATAATAAAACCTGAGCCTAAACCACGTAACTGCTCAGAAGGCGGCATCTGTTGAGAGAAACCGTCACCGAAAAACCGACGGAAAACGGGGTCTTCCATAAATGGATCGACGCGACGAGTAATTGTCCGCTCAGTATCAATGCGAACAACTGCTGAACCAACACGATTCACTGCTGCTGTAACAAAACTAGTACTACCGATCGCAGCCGTCGCTGGTGATTGTCGTTGAGCAATCAGTTGTGAATTATCACCAGCAGTTACTAAGGGTGCGGGTTCGGCTTGGGAGGGTAATACTTGTAATGTACTAACGGTTAACAATACTCCTAGCGCGATCGCTAAAACATGAGTACTGAATTGATGTGAAGACCTGGGTAATTTGAGAAATCGCATAATCACAACCTAATTTATAAGGCTAGTTGTTGCTTAGTCGTGACCAAAGAGTGAGAGGGAGCAGGGAAGAAAGATTCTAAAATTTCCTTGAAATCAAGGGTTTCAGAGCCAATACATTTATATCTGGGGTCTTCTCCCCTACTCCCTGCTCCTCTGCTTTCTGTCCTCTTGATGTGACAAATCTATTTACAGTTATTTTTACTTCAGGTTTAGCCTGCTCTTTCCAATACTGTGGTTAGGGCATTTTACGAGCTACCTGTAATCAAGTTAATAGAAAATTTAGCCCAAAAGCTATTATGGACATTTACCCTTTACAAGTTCGGTTCTTACCCATCGATAAAAGTTTTAGATTGCTAACAATACTACAATTTTCAAAGTAGTTATTAATTATTCCTTCATCTTACAGAATCAGTAGATTTACTCTTAGAATCAATCTCAAATCCAAAATTGTTTAACACCGATAAAAAAGAGATACTGGAAACCTATGTTCACTTTTGGTTCAAAACCCAAGCGGATAATGAACTAACCTTTGAATAAAATTTCATTCCGACTAGCTGCACCTAACTGCGGTAAAGAATTGATGGCTGAGTGGGGAGTCAGGGCAGTAGGAACGGTTAGAGGTAATTGTAATTGTTTTACAACACTTTGCAAGAGTTGGTCTTGTTCAGTTCGCAAACCCCAAACATTTGCCCCACGGTTGATAATAGCAAACCAAACCAAACCGCGATCGCGTGTGGGCATGACTCCAGCTAAAGCGCTGACATCCCTAAGAGTGCCAGTTTTGATTACAGTAGAGAGAGGAATATGTCGGGAGTGTAGTGTTCCCCGGTGATCGAACCCAGACATCGGGAACAAGTCAGCCAGATTTAGCTGATGGGCAGATGCCTCTCCTTGAATAGCCATCAACATCGCACAAACAGCCCTGGGGGAAATACGGTTTTCCGGGCCTAGTCCAGAACCATTAATTAACTGAATTTCTACTTGTGGCACTCTTGCAAGGTTAGCAGCAGTGGATTGGACTACAGTTGCTCCTCCCACGGACTCTGCTAGCATCTCTGCCATATCGTTGTTACTGTAAACATTCATTTCCTTGAGCAGTTGCTTCAAGGGTAGCGATCGATGACGCAGTAACAAATTTTGTTGAGGGTTTGGTTGCGCCTCAACTTTCACCGTACCCGCAATCACAACTTGAGGCTTGGGCGTTCCCTTGGGCATGATTGAGTGTGTGTAAATAGCAGGGCGACCCCAAGTTGCACGATTTAGGGTTTGCTTGAGCATCATACCCGCCAGCATCGGCTGCCGTTGGAAATTCATGGCAAATCTGCCATTAATGATTAAATTCCCTTTTACCTGCTTGATGCCCATTTTATTGAGAGTATTACCAAGAGCGATCGCTTCTTCCCAAACAAACATCGGATCGCCACCGCCTGTAATCACCAAATCGCCTTGCACAACTCCATTTACCACTGGCCCGGTGATACTTACCAAAGTATCAAACTGGTAATCTGGGCCCCAAGTTTTCAAAGCAACTAATGAAGTAGCAATTTTGGTTAAAGAGGCAGCCGGCAGAGGTGTCGTACCTTGGTGATTTGCCATCAGCATCGGCCCTGACTGCATCCAAATACCCTGACTCTCAGCCAGATTTTGCCCCACTACTTTCGATGCGATCAGCTTTTTCAGATATTCCTGCACCGTGGTTGCCCCAGTTGGATTGGGATCGGGGGCAAGAACCAAACCAGGGCTACCTTGCCAAGTCAAAGCATCTAAGGCATCTTGAGGCTTGATTTGTACCCCGGCCATTTCTAGCCAAAGTGACACCAAACCTGAACCCAATAATTCCAGCATATTTTATTCCTCTGTCAGGATATGATCGTTTGTTTACTGTGCTAATATACAAGGCTTTTTACGATAATCAGTACTGAGCCATATTAACAATTCAAAATTCAAAATTCAAAGTTCAAAATTAAAGACATTTTCAGACGGTGATTTAAACCCCGACTGAAAATGAGGCTAAGTTTAGAGGTAGGGGTCTTAAACCCTTTAATTTTCGATAATTGGTGTTTTTCTCTTCTGGAAATAGCTTTTTTGTCATCTTGATTCTGACATCCATGTTTAGTTGATCCTCGTCGTCTGACTACTCAATCAGAGCCAATACTGAAACAATAGGAATAATGCTAAAGCGACATCATAAACTATGAGTGAACTTCCTAACAGTCTTGAAGATGCGATCGCCCAATCTCGTGTAGCTGTCCAAGCTGCCCTTGCAGATGGTTGTACTCGCTTGCAGGTTGAGTTCCTGTTCCCAGAACTCAAGTTTATGCCCGTGGCGGAACAATTTTTGCCCGTGTTTACGGATTATGATTCCCGTTTGAAGATTTTCTTTGCTGACGCTGGTGCTGCCGCCCTAGCCCGCCGCAATTGGGCTGACGCACCATTTCAAATTGTAGATATTGGTACGGGAAGGACTGCTTCCTTGGAAACAAAAATTCAGCCAGAGGATGAAATTTTCTTATTCATTGCTCCCACTTCCGTAGAAGTACCGCAGGTGGAAAAGTTGTGTGAAGTAATAGGCGATCGCCCTGTAGTCTTTTTAAATCCCCGTCTAGAAGATTCTGGAACTGTAGGCATTGGTTATGCAGCAAGACAAATTCGCCTGCGTTTAATCAATACCATTGAATCCTGTTATTATCTGCGCCCCATAGACGATCAAAGTGCCTTATATCGCTCCTACCCAGGACAGTGGGAAGTTTGGCTAGAAACTGGCGGCGAATATCAAAGAATTGCCGAATTACCCACAAAACCATCGGGTGATGAGTTGGATCTGATCTTTTTAAAAGGACAACCGCAAACAACAACGGACACTGCACCTGCGAAAAAACCCAATGTGTTTAAAAGTTTGCAACGCTTTTTAAAGGCTTTGAGTAGTTAGCGGAAGGTAGAGGTAGCAGGAGGAAACTCGAGCGTCTGCTGCCTCATTTTGAGTTTTTTATTTCTCAAAACAGAAACTTGATGCTGAAAACACTGTATATTGTGCGACATTGCCAAGCAGTTGGACAGGAACCTAACGCGCCTCTTACATCAGAAGGCAATCTCCAAGCGATGGCTCTTGCTGATTTGTTATTCGGTTTGGGGATAGAGCGGGTTATCTCGAGTCCATTTATGAGAGCATATCAATCAATTGCTCCACTCGCTGAACGTCTGAGCCTCTCAATTGAGACTGATAATCGACTTATTGAGCGCGTACTGTGTGCAACACCGCTTGATGATTGGCGTGAGCGATTGGCTGAGTCATTTACCAATCTTGATTTATTCTAGATGGTGGTGAGTCAAGTCGTATTGCTATGGCGCGTGGCATAGCTGTAATTGATGAACTATTACAGCAAGAAACAAACACAATTGCGATCGTGACGCATGGCAATTTAATGACGTTGATTCTGAAACATTTTGACGATCGCATTGGTTATGCTGAATGGGAAAAACTGAGCAATCCAGATGTGTATCGCGTACAGTTTCTCAATGGTGCAAAACACCTAGAGCCAATGAGATTTTTATAGGTAGTTTAATAACAAGCCTTTAACTTACAGCATAATCTGTATACTGCCGGATATAGGGCGGATGAAACCGGACTGCAATATCATGCTTTGGTACTCCCATCGCCGCTAGTTGCTCGCCTACATTCTCTTGTGTACCATTCCGATGAAGTATTACAGAAAAAAATAAACACAATTGCAATCGTGACGCATAGCAATTTAATGGCGTTGATTCTGAAGCATTTTGACGATCGCATTAGTTATGCTGAAGTGTAAAAAACAGTGCCATACTATCCAATACTGCTCGGGTAAAGCATTTTTAACTGGGAATTGGATTTGGGGAAAAGGTTAAAGGTTTTTTCTTTCCCTTTTCCCCTTCCCCTTTTCCCTTTAACCGACAAGTATTGCCATACTACCAACTAACCAATGCAACCGTTCAAAACTCTGCTACGTGTCCGACACTATGAAATGGATGCCCTTGGGCATGTAAATAACGCCGTTTACCAAAATTATCTCGAACAAGCAGCCATTGAGCATTCAGAATACCTGGGCTTAACTTTGGATGTATATCGGGAAGTAGGCGGCGTATTTGTCATGCGGCGAGTAGAAATTGACTATTTACGTCCAGCAGTAGCAGGCGATACCCTGGAAGTTACTACCTGGTTGAAAGAAATGCGCGGGACTCGTGCCTTCCGATGCTACGAGATTCGTAAACAAAACCAAGATGATTTGTTAGTAACGGCAGAGGCGCTGTGGGTTTGGGTGGATGCACAGACAATGCGCCCACGACCAATTCCCAGTATCATGTTAGACAAATTTTTGCAAATCAAAAATCCAGGTGTTACAACCTAAAAATGGCTTGTCATTTGCAATTTAATGAATCTTAATTTTTCTAATGAAAAAGAAATAATTGATTTTTCCCAGTAATGCTGACGTTCAAGAATACACAACTATGATGTTATAAGTGCAAAATTTAAATCTGTAGAAGCTGCAATCAAAATTAGGTCAGTAAATCAGGATTTTCAAGTCAATATTATGGAGCCAATTCAGCCACAACAGCGCCGTGCCGCCGATCAAGTGTTTCAGCAATCCCTCGATCAGTTGGAAGATATCTTACAAGAAATTTCAACAGAGGAAGAAGAAATTCCACAACTTGCTCAACTGCATTCTACTAATTTCAGTGAAGTCGAAGTCGATCAAGACTCGATCGCTATTGATTTAGCAGCCCTTGAGGACGCAGTTGCTGATATCGAACAATATCTCGAAGAAAAGACAAAAACCCAAGAAAAATCATGAGTTTTAACTCCTGCACAGACGCGATGAATCACGTCTCTTTTGTACAGACGCGATTCATCGCGTCTCCTGACTCATTTGCCGCCGAGCTTCGTACAACATTAAAGCGGCTGCGATCGCTACATTCAAAGATTCTACCCCAGGACTCAAAGGAATTCTGACTTGTTTATCTGCGATCGCTGCTAAATCTGCCGACAATCCAGCACCTTCGTTTCCCAATAAAATCAAACTGGGTTTGTGCCAGTCTACATCCCAATAAGTCAAAGTTGCACTGGGTAAAGTTGCCACTACCTGCATCCCTGCTTGTTGACTTTGTTGAACTGTAGCTTTTAAATCTTCGGTTACGGACGTTGCTAGACGAAACCATTGCCCTGCCGAAGCTCGGAGAACTTTTGGGCTGTCTAAATCAACACTATCTCCGCTTACCCATAAACCTGATGCTCCCACCGCCGCCGCAGTGCGAATCATCGTACCCAGGTTTCCCGGATCTTGCACTGTTTCTAAAGCTAGGACTAAACCATTGAATGGTAGTTGATGGCTATCCCTTCGTTTTGCCGTTGCTACTACACCATCTGGTTGGACTGTAGTAGCGATCGCATTTAATACTTCCTCGCTGACAATTTCGGTGCGATCGCTTTTACTACAAGCTTCTTCCCAAAGTGACGAGTGGGCTGCTTGCCAATCTGGAGTACAACACACTGTTTCTAATGGGTAATTTACCGCACAAGCTTCTTCCAAAAGGTGCGTCCCTTCCAGTAAAAATAACTGCTGCTTGTGCCGCTCCTTGGTGGAGTGGAGTTTGCGAATTTGCTTAACTAGGGAATTTTGTAAACTGGTCAACACGATTTTAGATTTTAGATTTTGGATTTTAGATTAATTCAAAATTAGCAATCTAAAATCCAAAATTGGTATGCGGAACCCGGGACTTGAACCCGGAAGCCTTGCGGCACTAGAACCTGAATCTAGCGCGTCTGCCAATTCCGCCAGTTCCGCTGGCACTTGTGCTTATCGACAATTTCTTGATTATTGCCTAAAATTTTACCTTTGTCAAGTTAAAACAAAAAACCCGTTAAAAGTCTCAGGTTAGTAACGACTTTTTCAGGAAATTAGGTCAAATCAAAATATTAGCTGAACAGTACAGCATTGATTCCTAGAAAATACTTAAGTCATTTTACTGAGTATTTAATTTTGCTTAAAACTACTACTTATTCATGATTTTTTGTTAAATTTTTCAAAATCGCAAAAAGCCTGCTATAACTATCTTTTAGCCTTTATTTTTACCCAAAAAGCAATTTTTTGATGCAAGAATTTGTCCTAAAACGTGGACAATTTGAATCTTTACTGTAGAATCAAAACCAACTTCAAACATATAAAATTACGTATTACTTTTGGAGGTAGGCTTATCAATCCTTCTACCAGCTTACCAGATGCAAAAATTGCTCCAGAAGCAGACTCCTCAGTCTTGCAAATTTGGGGCGGGCATCCTTTGCGTGGTCATGTGAAAATTAGCGGGGCAAAAAATGCAGCATTGGTAATCATGGCTGGAGCCTTGCTGTGTCCGGGCGATTGTCGTATCCGCAACGTTCCCTTATTAGCGGACGTAGAGCGGATGGGTCAGGTGTTATCGGCTTTGGGTGTACGTTTAACCCGACAAGGCGATATTTTAGATATCAACGCCAGCGAAATTAAAACCTCAAAAGCTCCCTACGAACTAGTTACCCAACTGAGGGCGAGTTTCTTCGCCATTGGAGCCATTCTTGCCAGATTGGGAGTAGCGCAGATGCCCTTACCAGGCGGTTGTGCTATTGGGGCAAGACCAGTTGACTTGCATGTGCGAGGACTGCAAGCGATGGGGGCTGAGGTACAGATTGAGCATGGCATTTGTAACGCCTACGTCCCTGGCAGCAGCCGGAGATTAAAAGGTGCGAAGATTTACTTAGATATAGCCAGCGTTGGAGCGACAGAAAACTTGATGATGGCTGCTACCCTGGCAGAGGGCGAAACCATCATCGAAAATGCTGCCAGAGAACCGGAAGTAGTTGATTTAGCTAACTTCTGTAACGCGATGGGAGCGAAAATCAAGGGGGCGGGGACTAGCAGGATTATTGTTGAGGGAGTCCCCAAATTGCATTCTGTTGATTACAGTATCATTCCCGATCGCATTGAGGCCGGGACATTTTTATTGTCAGCAGCAATTACCCGTTCCGAACTTCTTCTCTCACCAGTGGCTCCAGAACATCTTATACCAGTGATTGCCAAGCTGCGAGATATTGGGGTGACAATAATTGAGGAAAAGCCTGACCAATTACACATTCTGCCAGCAGAAAGCCTCAAGGCCACGGATATTGAAACTCAATACCATCCAGGTTTTCCTACAGATATGCAAGCGCCATTCATGTCTTTGCTGACATTGGCTGAAGGCGACAGCGTGATTAACGAATCCGTCTTTGAAAATCGCTTGCGTCATGCCTCAGAGTTGAATCGCTTAGGGGCAGATATTCGTGTCAAGGGTAACGCTGCTTTTGTTCGGGGAGTACCAAAATTATCTGGCGCACCAGTATTAGGCACAGACTTACGAGCATCAGCCGCGCTAGTTATCGCGGGGTTAGCGGCAGAAGGAAAAACCACAATTCAAGGATTACAGCACCTCGATCGCGGCTACGATCGACTTGATGTGAAGTTGCAGCAATTGGGAGCTAAAATCCTTCGTGTGGGTGAAACATCAGCAGATGCCGAAATCGCTCCCAGCATCACTAGCCTTTCAAGTTGAAATTGATAGGTTGAGACTGACTGAAGAGGCAGGGAAGCAGGGAGCAGGGAGCAAGGGGGAGGATTTAGGATTTCACCTGAAATTAAGGGTTTCAGAGCAAGTAAATTTATTTATGCTCAAAGGAAAATATTATTTCGAGATGCAATGCACGAGAAATAATGCGTCCTTGCTTCAGAGTAAATAAATTTATGTATGGGTTCTTCTCCCCTGCCCCCTTAGGGCGAATGCATCTAAAATAGGGATGTTATTTATACGGAAAATTTCTATATAACACCAAGGGATACGCGGAAAAATTCCATATAATCATCCTGTAAAGGTGGATATACGGAAAAATTCTGTATAATATCCGAAACAAGGGTTTAAAAAGGAAATTTTCCGTATATCTAGAAAGAAGGTAGCTGTAATGCTTGATATATTAATAATATTTAGAAATATTTAGAAAAAGATTATACGAAAAGTTTCCGTATAATAAATAGTTATCCAGCGAAAAAAAGCCGAACATCTCGGTCGTGGTTAAGCGTTCACGAACGGCACGACAACTGTTTCGCAAGCCACCGGGGTGTTAGTATGCCTGTCTTGCAAAGGAGCGGTAAGCAGATGGAAAAGATTGTTATCGTGAAATGGAGAATTAAGGAGTCGGAAATGTCCTGGCTTCTGAAATTGCTACCGGAACTGGCCGAGAAGACCAGAGCGGAGGAAGGCAACATTTCCTACACAATTTATC
This sequence comes from Nostoc sp. DedVER02, assembly GCF_034530675.2. Classification (NCBI taxonomy): domain Bacteria; kingdom Bacillati; phylum Cyanobacteriota; class Cyanophyceae; order Nostocales; family Nostocaceae; genus Nostoc; species Nostoc sp. DedVER02. The sequence goes on along the minus strand of NZ_JAVRCP020000004.1, from coordinate 195,904 downwards.
AGTCGGAAAGCGATCCTTGCGAACTCATTCTTTGCGAACACTACACCGACACCGCTGCTGCAGAATCTCACAGGCAATCAGAACACTATAAAAGAATCGTCGCAAAAGAGATCATCCCCCATCTTGAAGTCCGCGAGGTGATATCGGTGAAGAAGCTTGTTTGAAGCTCTGGCCCTAACCAAACAAAACAACCGCACTAAGGAGAAGCTATGTCAAACAAGATTCTCATTATCGTATCGAATGCGTGCGTCATTGGTCCGAACAACCGAAGGACGGGAAATTTCCTGCCGGAGGTCGCACATCCTTATGCTGAATTCGACAGAGCAAAATACCAAATTGACTTCGCAAGTCTCACCGGAGATACGCCGTTTCTGGATGCGCTCAATCTTGCTGACGACCCTGATAACTTAGCCTTCTTGGTAGGAAAAGGGTGGGCCTCAATGCAGAAAGCGAAGAAGCTCTCAGATGTGGATGTCAGCCAGTACGATGCCATCTTTATGCCTGGTGGTTTGGCACCGATGGTTGATATGCCTGAGCATCCACTTCTCAAAAAGGTTGTGAAAGAGACGTACGAGCGGGGTGCCGTTGTTGGAGCCGTTTGTCACGGTCCAGTCTCCTTGCTGAACGTCAAGTTGAGCAACGGCACCCTCCTGCTTGCTGGGAAGAATATCAGTTCATTTACGAACGACGAGGAAGAAAACTACGCGAAAGCTGATGTGCCTTTCGAGTTGGAAACGGCGCTCACCAAACAAGGCGCGCTCTTCCACAAGGGGGCACCCTGGCAGGCATTCAGCATCGCCGATGGAAATCTCGTCACCGGACAGAATCCTGCTTCTGCCAAAGTCGTCGCAGAGAAGATGATCGCGCTCTTAGAGTCCGCTTGACACAGCATAGTTCAGACGGCGCTTGACCCCTGCATAACCAAACGCTGCAATGACCTAGCTTTGCGTCAAGCTTTTGGTACATTGAGCGTCGGTCGGCCCCGCGCCGACCATTGACTGTTGATCCTTAATATTAATAAATAGTCATTCAGTTGACAATAAGCTCATTCATGTTTTGAGAGAATATTTGATTTACTTTGCTTATTGTTCTATCAATTTTTACAATTATCTATGTCATTTTGAAATCTTTCTTAGTTTTTATTAGTAAATTAAGATGCGTTTGCCCTGCCTGCCCCCTGCCCCTTTTCATCTTTGATGACGCGGGAATAAGGAGAACGAGGGAGACAAAGTAAAATTTTCTCCCCCTGCCCCCTCTGCCTGCCCTAGTTAAATCGTTATACTAACTGTGGGTAGCTGGTTAAATAAACAGCCAGGTTCCATAGTTGTGTTTTTTATAGCTTGCTGCACTATGTCATTCTTCAAAACCCCTCTGATTGGTTTAAAAGCTGACTCATTTCGTCATCCATTAGACCTGGAAGCTACTAAAACGCTCAAGCAAATCCCAGGCATAGATATGTTGGTGCGAAATTGGCTCGGGCCAATGGCAGAGCAGGTTTTCTATGTAGAAAATATTGCTTCCAGCATTCTGGTGGGTGAAAAACAACTACCTGATTTATACAAGCTGTTGTTAGACGCTTGTGAAATTCTGGATATAGAGCCTCCTCAGTTGTATGTCCGGCAACATCCGGCTCCCAACGCCTATACTTTTGCTGTACGGGGTAAGCAGCCCTTTGTAGTGATACACACATCCCTAATTGATATCCTCACCCCAGAGGAAATTCAGGCAGTAATTGCCCACGAGTTGGGTCATCTCAAGTGCGACCATAGCGTTTACTTGACCCCTGTAAATCTACTTATATTAGCGGCGGCGATTGTGCCCAATGTCGGAACCTTTGTTGCTCAAGCGATACAGGCACAACTTTTAGAATGGGTACGTTGTGCTGAGTTTACCTGCGATCGCGCCGCATTACTAGCAACCCAAGATCCCAAAGTTGTCATGTCAGTGTTAATGAAGCTAGCAGGTGGTTCCCCAACCTTAGCGCCACAACTGAATCTCGATGCCTTTGTTGCCCAAGCCCGCGCTTATGATGACATTAGCAAGACCGAATTAGGCGAAATGGTCAAAACCGCCCGCACAGCCCAATTAACCCATCCAGTACCAGTCCTGCGGGCGCGAGAAATTGACCGTTGGGCAAGCAGCACAGAATATCAATCTTTAATCCAAACTCATGGATTGAAGTCTACAAGTAATGAAGTTGCACCCAAAGGTGGCTGGCGAAACTGGTAGAGTTAGTAATGCGATCGCAATTACTAAATTTCTTCAGGCAAAGTCTGGGCGATTACACTGTGATGTAAAATACTGGTTCAGCCCAAAAATCTACTAATCACCTTTTTTAATTAAAAGTTAAAAATTAATCAAGAAGAATAATTTTTAATTAATTTTAGGTACAAGCCCCTACTTATAACGCAGCGCTGGCTCATCCTAAAGCATCTTGGAATTTTTAATTAATAATTTTTAATTTTTAATTGGAGCGAAGCGACTTGACCAGGTTTCCTTACGACCAGTTCGCCAAAGACTATCTTAAAGAATTGTTACAGCCATTGGGAGAAGTGGAAACCAGTCGGAAAGTTCCAGCCCAAATTCGAGAGATTGATGTTTATTTCGTACCTCCACCCCAATCGGCAAAGAATACAATAGAATTAGGGCTGTTAGGAAAGTTTGCGGCTGAACCTGCATTAATTGAACCATTTAGAAATGCGGCGACAATTGCGGAAATTCGCAGTTGTATAAATAAGTTATTTGATATCTTTGCTGAAGTAAAACGCCAAGCTAAAGGTGATAAAACTCGCATTGTAGAATCAGAATTACCGCGTTTGTGGATTTTGTCACCCACGGCTTCTGAATCTGTACTAAATGGTTTTAGAACAAACCTAGATGAGCAAAATTGGGGAATAGGAGTACATTTTTTAGGCGATTACTTTAGAACAGCAATTGTAGTAATTCACCAATTACCGCATACAGAAGAAACACTATGGTTAAGAATTTTAGGTAAGGGAAGAGTCCAGCAACAAGCGATAGACGAACTAGAAGCACTCCCCCCAAATAATCCCTTACGTTCTAAAGCAATTGATTTATTATTAAATTTAAAGACTACCTTAGAATTCAATCAGAATATAGATGAGGAGGATAGAAATTTGATTATGCGCTTATCACCTATTTACGAGCAGAAATTAGCAGAAGTTAAACAAGAAGGAATTCAAGAAGGAATTCAAGAAGGAATTCGAGCAGAACGTCGTAATGTTATAGAAAATTTGTTGCGAGTTCGCTTTGGTTCGTTAGATGCGGAACTAAGAGGAATTACTGAGGCTTTATTGGCATTATCTCCAGAAGAATTTACTCCTTTATTACTGCAACTATCTAAGGAAGAATTATTAGATAGGTTTCTTTAAAAGAACTCAGTTACTAAAAAAATACTTCAATCAGACAATCGGATTAAAAAACATCCCATTGGTTAACCTACAGCCTCTACCATGACAGTTGTATCCAACGACCATCGCTTTCAACCCATAAATCTCTTTGAGTACGAAAAGCTAGCAAAAGAGCATCTGTCTCAAATGGCCCTTGATTACTATAGCAGTGGTGCTTGGGACGAAATCACATTACGAGATAATCGTGCTGCCTTTGAGCGAGTCAAGTTAAGACCTCGGATATTAGTCGATGTTAGCGATCGCAATTTAACTACCTCCATTTTAGGACAACCCCTGCAACTACCTTTGTTAATTGCGCCAATGGCCTTTCAATGTCTAGCCCATCCAGACGGAGAAGTGGCTACGGCTCTAGCTGCTGCATCAGCAGGTGTGGGTATGGTATTAAGTACAATGGCCACAAAGAGCATTGAAGAAGTAGCGACTGCCTGTGATAAATTTCCAGATTCTCTGCGATGGTTTCAACTTTACATCCATAAAGACCGGGGATTAACTAGGGCTTTGGTAGAAAAAGCCTATAAAGCAGGGTACAAAGCACTTTGTTTGACTGTAGATGCACCAGTTCTCGGACAACGCGAAAGAGATAGACGTAACGAGTTTTCCTTGCCCACAGACTTACATCTGGCTAATCTCGCCACCATCTCAGGGCTAGATATTTCCCATGAAAAAGGTGAATCTGGGTTATTTACCTATTTTGCCCAACAGCTAAACCCAGCAGTAACTTGGGATGATTTGGAATGGTTGCAATCTTTATCTCCACTACCTTTAGTCATCAAAGGAGTTTTACGGGGAGATGATGCTGTGCGGGCTGTAGAATATGGAGCCAAAGCAATTGTTGTTTCCAATCATGGTGGCAGACAACTCGATGGTGCGATCGCTTCAATAGAAGCCCTAGTTGAAATAGTAGCAGCAGTGGATGGTAAAGTAGAAGTGCTGCTGGATGGAGGCATTCGCAGGGGGACAGATATTCTCAAAGCTCTAGCATTAGGAGCAAAAGCAGTACTAATAGGAAGACCTATTCTGTGGGGACTAGCAGTAGCAGGACAAGTTGGTGTATCTCACGTCATCTCACTACTACAAGATGAGTTAAATGTGGGAATGGCACTTAGCGGCTGTGCCAACCTACAGGATATTAACCCTAGTTTATTGATATTGCCACGCTTTTAAGCCTTATATATAATTTGTTCCAGAAAAAGTTTGAGAATTAATTTTCAAACTTGTTACAAAATCCCTTAACTAGAGTACAATAGTTAAGTTAGATGTAACGGGCGGGTGGCGGAATTGGTAGACGCACCACACTCAAAATGTGGCGGCCTTACGGTCATAGGAGTTCGATTCTCCTCCTGCCCACTACCAAATAACTAAATAGAGAGGTTAAATTATGCGCCTAAAAAGATGGGAATCTCCCCGTAAAGAAGGCAGGAATGATAAAGGTAGAGGTGGTTCTGCCAGAAAGCGTCAACTGAAAAAGCAACGGCAAATGTTACGGCAAAGGCTCAAAGAAGCTAACAAACCAGACAATAACAAAAATAATAGAACAGGGGAAGGTAGCTTATCTTCCCCTTATTTTTTAGGCTTTTATCTCTTCAGTACATACTTACGCATCAAAATCGACAGCTTAAGTGCTTGATATATTGCTTTTCCATATACTTTTCCATATAAAGTAATTACATCATAATTCTTACTCAGTAATAAAATTTTTATAAAAATTTCTCGTAATTATAATGTTTGCATGAACCAATCAAAAATTAATTATGAAGGAAGTATGAATTTTGTCAACTAGCATCAGAAATTCTTAGCTTAAAACAGTAAGCTAGGACACAACAGCAAGTAATTCTAGTATTACCGATTAAGCTAAAAGTTTACTAAGAAGGTAATTGCACCTCCACGTGTTAGCTTCAAATGATGACACAAGCCTACAAAAAATCAGGAGTTATCCAATGCGAATTATTTAATATTCGGATTGCTTTAGGTAATCTATGGATTTTTTTCTTGGACACAGGAGTTATTGATGGTGGCAAGAGTGCTTCTACCTACTAAAAAAGTGCTTGATTTTCCTATTACTGCTTTACGCTTTGACCAGCAGATACAAATAATACTGAAGTGGGCGAGTAAGCGTGAGAGTAAAGCTGTATATGTAGGCAATGTACACATGCTCATTGAAGCTCATTGGCATCCAGAATTTGCCTCCGTATTACGAAATGCAGATATAGTTACTCCTGATGGTATGCCTCTTGTATGGATGATGCGAAAAATGGGAGCGTCTTCTCAAGACCGTGTGGCAGGGATGGATATCTTTCTGGCATTGTGTCAGCTAAGTCAAACACAAAATCTGAGTATTTTCTTTCTCGGTTCCCAAACAGAAATTCTCTCTAGGATGCAAAAAAGGTTAAAGCAGGAATTTCCACAGATAAAGATTGCGGCGATGGAGCCTCTACCATTTCGTCCCCTGACTCAAATTGAAGACGAAGCTTTGGTTCAAAAGATTAATTCTAGTGGTGCTAGCGCTGTCTTAGTGTCACTGGGATGTCCTAAACAAGAAAATTGGATAGCTCAACATAGAGGTAAAATACAAGCTGTAATGATTGGACTGGGTGGAGTTTTCCCAGTTTATGCAGGAATTCGTAAGCGTGCGCCCCGGATAGTTCGAGACTTAGGGCTTGAATGGCTGTATCGATGGATTCAAGAACCGCGCCGACTTTGTGGCCGCTATGCTAAGACCATTCCACTATTTATATGGCTGGCTATGAAGCAACTACTATCATCAAGTCGGATTGCAGCAGTCTTCCTTCACGAGACTGGGGATTAGAAAAAAGTGAAAATAAATAATCTAGTTGCCCCTAGCCTTGATATTCAAAGCTAGGGGCAGCTTTTTGGGCTTAAATTTTCTTGAAAAGGCTAATTCTGACTGGAGTTTTGGAGTCTCTGACTCCGCTTTTGAGTTCTAATTTCTGAATTCTTGTTCAAAGTAAAAATCCATTATCTGAAATAAACTATGAAGTACTTGACACAAACCCAGGATTAACTGCTATATTAACTAGAGTAAAGTTGTTGGGGCGTAGCCAAGTGGTAAGGCAGCGGGTTTTGGTCCCGCCATCCCTAGGTTCGAATCCTAGCGCCCCAGTGAATCGAAAGACAGGTATAATAACCTGTCTTTTAAAGTTTTTATATTAAATATACATCTCAACACATCTGATTCTGGAGATGCTACTTATCAGGTGATTTGAGAGCTTGGTCGAGAGTTTGCCGAGCCTGTTCTGCTTTAGAACGCGCATCTTGGTAACGCAAATTAGCTTGGGCAAAATTTTTGAGGACTTTAAAGCCTTCCTTAAGTCGAGTAATTTCCTCTTCAGTCACCGAATCGTCAGTGAACAGAACATCAACAGCTTTGCGAATTTCTAGCGCTTCAGTTCGTGACTCTTGAACTTTCAGCTTGAGTGTGGCCAGGTTACTTAATATCTGCACAGCTTGGGTAATGGTATCCTCACCACTAGCAGTATCAATAGTTGACTCTTTAACCTCAATTAATTGTTGAGGGCCAAATCCTTCTTCTAGTTCTGTGGGTAGCTTACCTGCATCCATCAGTTCCATCAGCTGATCCATTGCTTTATCACGGGCTTTGGCTGAATCTTTTCCAGAAACAGTAAGGATAATTTCTGGGCTTTGAGCGAGAGTATATTGCACCATATTTGAAGAGAAAATTTGCTGGTTAACCAAGCTGAGGGAAATAATTATAACATGTAGCGTGCCAATTCATTTGTTGGTTTATATATTTCGGTTTTGCGATCTAATTTCCATAATTTCATGCTTCATTCTTACCCTTGCTAAGTCGATCAAAATAAAACTTTATACTTAATAAAAGAGTAATAAATTTCAACAGGAGGGGAGAGCAATGGCTCCCAATCCCACCATCATGCAGGCTGTGGAAAAACTGGGCTACCGTGCCACCGTGGGCGACGTGGCAACTCAAGCAGGATTAAACGTTGCGGAAGCTAATCAAAGCTTGTTAGCCCTGGCATCTGATGCTGGGGGACATTTGCAGGTAGCAGATTCAGGTGATATAGTTTACCTTTTTCCACAAAATTTTCGAGCAATTTTGCGTAATAAATACTTCCAGTTACGATTGCAAGAATGGTGGAAAAAGGTCTGGAGTGTTCTGTTTTACCTGATTCGCATTTCTTTTGGAGTGTTCTTAACTGTTTCCATCGCTCTAATAACTATTACCATCTTCATGATTATTACTGCTGCCAATTCCGATCGCAATGGCGACAATCGGGGCAGTTCTGGCGGTGGGGGTTTCTTCTATTTTCCAAATTTCTTCTGGTATCTTAGCCCAAATTATGACACTCACTACCAGGAACGGCGACGTGGAAGCCAAGAAAAAAGCGATCTGAATTTCTTTGAAGCTGTGTTTTCGTTCTTGTTTGGTGATGGTAATCCTAACGCCAACTTAGACGAACGTCGCTGGCAAGAAATTGCGACAGTGATTCGAGGTAATCGTGGTGCAGTGGTAGCAGAACAAATTGCCCCATATTTGGATGACATTGGCGAAGGATATACAAGAGAGTACGAAGATTATATGCTGCCCGTTCTAACACGATTTAATGGGCAGCCGGCGGTAAGTCCAGAAGGGCAAATTGTTTATTACTTCCCAGAGTTACAGGTGAGTGCAGTTAAAAAACGCCGTCATTCAATATCGCCCTACTTGGAGGAATTGCCTTGGCATTTTAGTGCTGCAAGTTCAGGGCAAATTATGTTGAGTGCGGGGTTGGGGGTACTAAATTTTGTTGGTGCTTTAGTGCTGGGAAGTTTGTTGAAAGATGGCACTGTTGCTGCCCAATTAGGTGGATTGGTAGCTTTTGTGCAAGGAATTTATTGGCTGTTATTGGCTTACGGGGTAGGTTTTTTGGGCATCCCGTTATTGCGTTATTTCTGGATTCGGTGGCGTAATCGGAACATTATCGATCGCAACCGCGATCGCCTTTCTCGATCGAGGGTATTGGCAAGTCCTGATGCACCTTTGCAACAAAAAATCGACTATGCTCAACAATTTGCTACAGAAAAAGTCATTGGCAAGGAAGATTTAGTGTATTCTAGCGAAACTGACTTACTCGACCAAGAAGTTGAGCGTTCTGCACAAATTGATGCTGAATGGCAACGGCGGTTAGACGAGTCATAAGCAATTCGCTCATCCAATAAGTTTTTTCTCTGCGCCCTCCATGTCTGAACCCGCATTTCTCACTCTTCTTGAGGGAAGGGGCAGAGGAGCAGAGGGGCAGAGGGGAAAGAACTTGTACAATAACTCTCCTCTGCTCCCCTGCTCCCCTGCACAGGCACAGGCTTTGAGCATCAGTGAGAAATCCGGGTGAAGTGGTTAAAAAGTCTTTTATTTAACTACAGAGACACGGAGAGCAGAGAGTTAAGAAATTGCATAAATTTAATTTCTGGAGATGTCTAATAGCAACTCCTCTGTTTGTAGCTGTACAAAAGTACTCTTGACGAACTCTGCAATCTCTATTCGATTCCCACCGGGATCGCGGATGAAAAACCGCACACATCCTGGAATTGGCCTTTGATCGGGAATAATTTCTACCGCATATTTTTTTAGATGTTCCTCAAAGGTATTCAAGTTATCAACTTGGAAACAATAATGTCGTCTAGATGCTTGGTTATTGGCGTTTTTCTCTGTACTAATGTGCAGTTCAATGTCTCCCAACTTATACCACGCTCCTGAATCGTTTTTGACTATTTCAGGTCTGGGAATTTCAGCTAATCCCAAAATTTTGCTGTAGAAAGACAGCATTGCATCCTCTACCTCGAGAGGATAAGTTACTTGAATATGATGAACTGCTTTGAGTGTCATAAATTTTTCTCCTAGTTTGAGTGAAATTTGACAACGCTACAATCACTTTTTGCAGTATCTAAATCAAAGGACTTGCCTTTGCCCGTTGTTTGTGAAATACTACTCTGTAAACTACGGTAAATCAATACACTTTAAGTAGTTTTGTGCAAAACTTACCATAAAAATTTCGTCCTGAAAGCAATTACAGGCTAATCTCTAAGATGACAAACACAGAAATTCGCACTGCTCAAGTTAAAGTCCCTAACGGAGATTTGCAAATTGATGCCTATTTAGCTGAACCCGCAAAACAGGGAACCTTCCCAGCCGTGATCGTGATTCAGGAAATTTTTGGGGTTAATATTCACATTCGGGAAGTTGCGGAGAAATTTGCTAAAGATGGGTATGTGGCGATCGCACCGACTTTATTTCAACGCACCGCCCCCGGTTTTGAGGGTGGATATACCCCTCAAGATGTCCAGCTAGGGAGAGAGTATAAGGAACAGACAACAGCAGAAGAAATATTGAGTGATATTAAAGCTGCGATCGCTTATCTGAAAACTCTACCAAATGTCCAAGGAGATGCGATCGGCTCCATTGGTTTCTGCTTTGGTGGTCATGTTGTTTATCTAGCTGCCACCTTACCAGATATTAAAGTTACAGCTTCCTTCTATGGTGGCGGTATCCCCAACTCAACTCCCGGCGGTGGAGAACCAACAATCACTCGCACTCCCGATATTAAAGGCCCAATCTATGCATTCTTTGGCCTTGACGATCAAGGAATCCCCTTAGAACAGACGGAACAAATTGAAGCTGAATTGAAGAAATATCGGATTACCCATGCTATTTTCCGTTATTCTGGCGCAGGACATGGCTTTTTCTGCAACCATCGCGCCAGCTACAATGCCGAAGCTGCTGCTGATGCTTGGAAACACGTTCAAGAACTGTTTCAAAAAAACCTTCAGCTTCAAAAAGTATAAATCTTTAGGTTACGAGCAATACAACACTAGAGGCGCACAGATGTGCGCCTCTACGACTGAACTATAGGCAAATATTAGCCAAATAAGTCCAAAAGCAAATTAAAAAACAAAGTACTACCTCCATGATTCCTGCCTTCAAACAGCCACAATTTAAGATTTTCCAATGTTTTTCACTATTCCTTTTACCTGGATTATTAACAATCTCAACAACCTTAATCAGTTGCTCAGTTCAAACCCCAAATTCAGCAAATCAAACTACTGAGTTGAAAACTAAAGTTGTCCGAATGGGGTATCAAAGTTCCGGGGATATTTTCAGACTTAAAGGATTGATCGAAAAACGTCTAAAGCCTTTAGGTGTTTCCGTGGAATGGGCGCAATTTGCCGCCGGGCCACAACTGATGGAGGCGATGAATGTGGGTAGGGTTGATATTGGCTCTGTAGGCGAGACTCCGCCGATATTTGCCCAAGCAGCTGGCACATCTTTAGTCTATGTTGCTAGTAATAAACCCAGTACTGGTAAAGGAAGCGGGATTATCGTTCAAAATAATTCACAGATTCGCACTTTAGCCGATCTCAAAGGGAAAAAAGTAGTTTTTCAAAAGGGTTCTGCTTCCCATTACTTATTAATAAAAGCTTTGGAAGAGGCTGGTTTAAAATATAATGATATTCAAGCTATTAGCCTCCCTCCTTCAGAAGCTCGTGATGCTTTTATTCAAGGCAAAATAGATGCTTGGGTAACTTGGGACCCTTATTTAGCCGTGGCCCAAAAAAAAGCAAATGCTCGTGTTTTGCGAGATGCTAGTGGCATTTCTACTCAGGGCGGATACTACATGGCAGCGCGAAAATTCGCCACAGAAAACCCGAAATTAATGCGATTAGTTCTTGAGGAGATAGATAACACAGGGCAATGGGCTGAGAAAAACCGAGCAGAAGTTGTAAAACTGACTATTCCTCACCTCAAAATTGATGAAGATATTTTAACAACAATGGTTGGAAGACGAACTTACGGGTTAAGACCAATTACACCTGAAATCATGGAAAAACAGCAGAAGATTGCAGATTTGTTTGCCAAAGAAAAAGTGATTCCTAAACCCATTAATATTAAGGAAGCGATGCTGACTAGCGAACAATATGCAGCCATAACACCGGAAACCATTAGTCAGAAATAGCGCCAGGAGATAGGAAAATGGAAGTTTTTTGGTATTTACCGACACAGGGAGACGAGCGTTATTTAGGTACTAAAATCGGCAGGCGACCAGCCACTTATCCCTATATGCAGCAAATTGCCCAAGCTGTTGATAAATTGGGTTATGGGGGAATGTTGATTGGTACTGGTCAAAAACAGGATACCTGGATTGTAGCTAGTTCGTTAATTTCAGTTACGGAACGCTTACGGTTTTTGGTAGCCTTTCGTCCGGCAATTATGTCGCCTTCTTTGGCTGTGAGGATGGCTGCTACTTTTGATCAGATTTCTAACGGTCGAATTATTCTGAATGTTGTCACTGGTGGAGACACCAAAGAACTTGCAAAAGATGGGATTTTCCTAGATCACGATCAGCGTTATGAACTCACAGACGAGTTTTTGACAATTTGGCGATCGCTCATGCAAGGTGATGAAGTAACCTATAGTGGTCGTCATCTGAAAGTTAAAGGGGCAAAACTCCAATTTCCTCCCGTACAAAAGCCTTACCCTACATTATATTTTGGTGGTTCTTCAAATGCTGCTCTCCAAGTTGCTGCCAAACACATCGATGTCTATTTAACTTGGGGTGAACCACCAGATCAAGTTGCCCAAAAGATTGCAAAGGTACGCCAATTAGCCGCAGAACAAGGTAGAACAGTCCGCTTTGGGATTCGGATGCACGTTATAGTCCGGGAAACTACGCAAAAAGCTTGGGATGCAGCTAATGAATTGATTCAGTATGTGGATGATGAAACCATAGCTGTTGCCCATCAGAGGTTTGCTGAGTCTGAATCAGAAGGACAACGACGTATGGCACAATTACATAATGGTAATCGCCAAAACTTAGAAATTAGCCCCAACTTATGGGCAGGTGTCGGCTTGGTACGTGGAGGCGCTGGTACTGCTTTAGTTGGTGATGCAGACACCGTTACAGCGCGAATACTGGAATATGCAGATTTAGGAATTGATACCTTTGTTTTTTCCGGTTATCCCCATCTTGAAGAAGCCTATCGAGTCGCAGAATCACTGTTTCCCCGCTTACCATTAGAAACTCCTGGGTTGGCATTAGCGCAGGAAGTTACAAGTACATTTAGTGAATTTGTTACCAAAACAGATTTACTCAGATCCCAACCTGTGTAAAAGTGACTGGAGATTAGTAGTTTTTAAAACAGCTACAACTACTCATCAAAATTCAATATATTCAATAATAGTTCCATCAGGATGCATTGCTCGCATATTAATTCCAGTGGGAACTTTATTTGGTTCCGTCAGAATTACTGCACCTTGCTGAGTCAGTGCTTCTCTAAAATCATTGAGTGAGTCTACGAGAAATGTTGCCTGTGTACCCTTAAATGGAGAGAGTGCTTCTGGTGAACCAGCAATTAAAAGAATAGAACCCACACCTGCAAGTTCCAACTCAGCTTCAGAATATTGAAACCACAACCAACATTTTTCTGTAAACAGATTTTCATAGAAAGCGATCGCCTCATCCAAATCTACCGGATTAAGATAGACTCTGGTTAGTACTTTAAGAATTTGCATTGCAAACTGTCTATTAGCAGCTAGTATACTTTATTTTGCTTACTCGGCAATCATACTTACTAAGATTGATCGAGAAATAGCCTATCTTCAACTTGAAAAAGGTCTTAAACTCTCTGTTCACTTAGCTCTTGATAACGTTGTTCGCTGTTAATCAAAATACATTTCATTTCTACTCCTTTAGCCCTACATCAGTCATCTGTATAGCTATAACATATATATATACATAAATTTTGCATCAGTACTTAGTTTCAGGAGATAGCATTTAGCTCGTACTGAATTAGTGAAATATAATTTGTAGTTTAAATAATTACGTTAGCGAGTCCACAAGCGTCTTTACCGATTACGAATTGTTTCAAATTTTTTTCCTTGTGCGTAAATAAAATAGTTATCTGTCACTTTTACCTCAACCTGAAAGCCTGCTTTTTTTAGCTTATCCTGAAGTTCATTCGGCTGATAAAAAATTTTGACAATCTTAAATTCTTGACCATCATTTAACTTACGGGTTTTATATATGTTTCCGTCGTCTTCAAGGATATGATTTTTAGCTGTGGATGTCGGTTCAAAGGAAGAGTCAATGATAAATAATTGTCCACCAATGCGAACAGATTGATAGACTTTCTTCAAAAATGAATCGAGTAATTTTGGCGGTACATGAGAAAGCCAAAAAGCAAAGAACACCAAATCATATTCCGTGTCAGGTTGCCAACTAAATAAATCAGTTAGGTGATATTCAACACTCGGTGAATTTAACTTTGAGCGATTAATTGCAATCATTTCTTCAGAAGCATCGATCGCAGTAACCTTTTTACCGATCCTTAAAAGCTCCTGCGTCCAGATCCCTGTTCCAGATGCTAACTCTAAAATATCATCTACTACGCCAATTTGATGTAATGTATTTTTGATCGCAGCTACTTCGTTAAACCAGCGCTGGTTTATTTCTGCACTGCGATCGTAGCGTCCTTTCCTATAAAACCACTCATCATATTCATTGGCTCTAGCACGATAGTACTCTATCTGTTGTTGAAGAATATCATCTGTCATTGCATCCCTTCCGATGCGATTGAGTTTAGATTTGACGTTGCTATGACTTTCAGTTTCTTCAGCGAATAAACTTGCATTTTAGCTTTGATTGTGTGATATTTTTAGCATTCTATAATTATACGGTAAATCAGTAAACTTATCGCTGATTGCTGTAAGTTTGCTGAAATATGATATTCATAGCACAAGCCTTGGTGGTTAGGACTTCAACAGATGATGAAACTTAGACACAAAAAGACTTTTCACCCAGTCCTCAGTCCCTTGCTATATTTACCCCTAAAAGCCGAGTAAACATGTTAAGTAAGTTCTCTTCAAGCTGATTTTTGGATATGGTTTTTGCCTGTTTCCAAAAGTTTAAACAGCAAAGAATCCACGCTTTTTCCCTATTATTTGCAGTAGGACTTGGCTTAACTTTGGCTGTTTCTGCTTGTTCTCTAAGCGCAAGTAAAAACTCTGGAACAACTCAGACAACTAGCAGAACTACAGGAACTACATTTTTTCTTTCCCTTTTTCCCCTGCCCCCTGCTCCCTGCCTCCTGCCCCCCTGCCCCCTCCCTCCCACGATCGCTAAAAGCTGACAAGAATCTAGAAATTACGCTAGGTTGTACAAAATGAAGCAATTTGTCTCCGTAGCTACATGGATACTAACTCCCAATCCCAACCACCCTTCCACGAAACCAACGATCAAACCCCAGAGATTGGCGGTGGATTGCCTGTAATTGAGTATTGGGCGAAGCACACGCTATCGCCGGAAGGTACAAAGCTCTGGAAAACCCTGCTCCACCACAGTGCTTGCCTATCCTGCTCTTGGGGCACTGGTGGACAAAAAGGTGGATTCACAAATGAAACTGGCGAGAAACTGCAACGCTGCATGAAAAGTGTGGAAGCAATTTCAGCCGAAATCCAACCTCCCGTTCCAGTCCACTTCTTTGATTCGCACACAATTACAGAGCTACAACAACTATCGTCTATGGAAGCCGATCGCTTGGGAAGACTCAGCTTCCCGGTGATTAGACGAGCAGGTAGCGACCATTATGAGCGCATTTCCTGGGATGAAATTTATGCGATCGCTACGGCTGCTTTTCAGAAACCACCAGAGCGAGTTGCATCCTACAGTTCCGGGCGCGGCTCCAACGAAGCGGCATTTTTATTACAACTGCAACTGCGAACCCTCGGTTCCAATAATCTGGCAGATTGTTCGGATCTCTGCCATGCCCCTTCTACAGTTGCACTCAAAGAGATGTTTGGCACAAATACGTCAATCGTCAGTCTGGAAAGCCTGAAGCAAGCGGATTGTGTGGTATTAACAGGTGCAAATTGCTCTTCTAACCATCCGCGTTTGATGAATGAGTTGATCAAACTGCGAGACAAGGGTGGCAAAGTGATTGTCATCAATCCCGTGATGGAAATTGGATTGGTTAAGTTTGGCTCTCCTGCATTCCCGATTAAATCTCTGATTCCTGGTTCTGACATTGCTTCATTATATCTTCAGCCAATTCCCGGTAGTGATGTGGCACTGTTCGTTGGTATCCAGAAAGCGTTAATTGAACAAGGGTTTGTACAGCACGACTTTTTGCAAGCACACACCGAAGGATGGGAAGCAGTATTAGAGGAGGCGCGATCGCTCTCCTGGGAAACCATCACTACTACCTGTGGTGTGTCCAAAGCAGAAATTGAAACAGCAGCAACCATCATCGGCACATCAAAAGGTGTGGTCTTTGGTTGGGCAATGGGAATAACGCAACATACAAATGGTGTCGATAACGTTTACAGCATTGCCAATACAGCGTTGATCTGCGGTCAAATTGGCAAAATGGGAGCCGGAGTTATGCCCGTGAGGGGACATTCCAACGTGCAGGGCTTTGGCTCAATGGGCGTAACTGTGAAGCTCAAAGAAGAGATCAAGCAGGCGTTGGAGAAGTTGTTGGGGCGATCGCTGAACCTACCCAAGGGTTATCACACTCGTGACCTGATCGAAGCGGCAGAAGCGGGCAAAGTGGATAGTTTAATGTGTGTCGGCGGCAATCTCTATGGTGCTAATCCCGACTCGGCACAGGCAAAACGGGCATTGGGTAACATCGATACCATCATCTATCTCGCAACTAAGCCCAACATTGGGCACTTTAACGGATTGGCAAAAACAAACACAATCATCATTCCCGTCCTCAACCGATTTGAAAACCCCCACAAAACCACCGTTGAATCGGGTAACAACTTTGTGCGCCTCAATGATGAAGGTACAACTCACCTGAAAGATGCAGATATAATTTCCGAAGTTGAGTTTTTAACTGAACTGGCGCATCGGTTGCTGGGCGATTATCCTATCGAATGGCGCAAACTGCAAGATACTCGCTATGTGCGGCAACTGATAGCCAGAACTATTCCTGGTTATGAAAAAATTGCGACAATTGACGACACCAAAGAAGAGTTCACCATCTCCGGGCGCATTGTCACCGAACCCCACTTCAAAACGCAGTCAGGCAAGGCAAAAATGTTTACTACGCCACTGCCAAATCTGACTCTACCCGAAGCTAAAGACTTTGGCATGGATCAACCTGCAAACAGTCTCGTGCTGGCATTAATGACAGGACGCAGCTATTCCCAACACAACACGGTGGTTTACAAAATTGACGATCGCTACCGGGGAATGCCCCATCGTCACTGCATTTTGATGAACCGCATAGATGCAGAAAAGATTGGGTTAGCGGAACACGATCGCGTCACAGTCCAAGGTGATGCCGATAAACTAGATAACGTGGAAGTGATTTACGGTGCTGTGCGGGAAGGCGCGGCGTTGATGTTTTACCCAGAAGTGAATGTCATTTTTAAAGCTAGAACGGAAACGCGCTCCGGTACGCCTGCTTACAAACGGGTTCCGGTGCTAGTGTATGGAAAGTAGCGATCGCTTGCGTAGGCGTAGCCCGTCGTAGACATCGCTACGAACTTGTGTTTTGAACCAACGGACTTGTGTTCTGAACCAACGGACTTGTGTTCTGAACCAACGGACTTGTGTTCTGCCACAACGGACTTGCATTCTGCCACAACGGACTTGTATTCTGCCACAACGGACTTGCATTCTGCCACAACGGACTTGTATTCTGCCACAACGGACTTGCATTCTGCCACAACGGACTTGTGTTCTGAACCAACGGACTTGTGTTCTGAACCAATAGTTATGCACATAATAGCCAAGAGCAACTTTCAAGATTCAGAAGTTATATCATGTCCGTCAAATTACCCATAAGAAAAGAACCCCACCCCCAACCCCTCCCCGCAAGCGGGGAGGGGTTGGGGGTGGGGTTCTTCGAGTTTAATAAGCAATGAAGCGGACATCATATTAGATAGTTAAAGATGTATAAATTTGCCTCAGCTTGGGAGAACGAGCAAATAGTTTTTGGGGCTGCCCGACCTGGATACACTAACAATCAGGTTCAGGATTGGATAGGCTTCATGAAGTGTCAAAATATCAAGCGAGTTTGCTGCCTTATTGATGAACGACAGCTAGCTAATTACTCTCATCTTTTAGATACTTACAAACAGGAATTTGGTAATCAACTAGTTTGTTGGGAACCCATTGCAGATTTCCATCTATGTGATTTAGAAACCCTCACCCAGAAAATACTTCCTTTTTTGATAGAAGCAGATAAACAAAATGAGAAAGTCGTTGTCCACTGCTCTGGTGGAATTGGACGTACTGGACATGTGTTAGCAGCATGGCTAGTTAGTGTCCGAGGATTATCAAATCAAGCTGCGATCGCTGCTGTCAAAAGAACAGGTAGAAATCCTTATGAGGCTGCATTAGCTGCTGTGTTTAGAGGTAAAAATCCTTTGAAAGTTGCAAAAGAACTTGACTTGCTTTTGAATAATTGCCGGGGAGCAATGGATAAAGTCTTTTGATTTCGCTATTATCCTGTTTAGTCAGTCTATTTACGAGGTAAATTCTATGGCAATGGTTCTAGATAAAGTAGTTCCCTTTGGAAGGTCAATGGATGAATATATAAAAATATTCAACTTAGCAGATGCAGATTTAAATAAAAAAATTATTGGGATTGGTGACGGGCCAGCAAGCTTTAATGCAGAAATAACCCGTCAAGGTAAAAGTGTAGTTTCTGTTGATCCGCTATACCAATTTTCCGGTGATGAAATATTGCAAAGATTTAATGAAGTGGTAGATAACATTATTAACCAAGTTAAGGCTACATCGAATGATTGGGTATGGAGCTATCATAAATCTCCAGACGATTTACGACACAATCGCGTCAAAGTCATTCAAGAATTTCTATCTGATTACGAAGCTGGCAAAAAGAGCAACAGATACTCTGTCGGGGAACTGCCAAAATTGGCATTTAAAAATCAAGAGTTTGACATAGCTCTTTGTTCGCATTTATTGTTTCTATATTCCGATCATCTCGATTACGATTTTCATCTAAATTCTATAGAGGAAATGCTACGTATAGCTAAAGAAGTCAGGATATTTCCCCTGATAACTTTAATGTGGAAACATTCACAACATTTAGATGAAATAGTTAAATACTACACTTCAAAAGGTTACAAAATAGATATTCAAAAGGTTGAATATGAACTACAACCTGGTGGAAACAAGATGTTAAAGATAACAAGAAATATTGATATGAAAAGTTGAGAGGCTTTGAATTTCCCCTTTCCCCATGCAAGAAGGGGTCAGAAGGTTAAGTCTTTGATAACTGTGATGTTTTGCATTATACAGCAAAACTAAACTTGGTTAGGACATCAATAGATAATGAAACTTAGACACGAAAAGACTTTTCACCCAGTCCCCAGTCCGTTGCTATACTCGCATTGGCGCAACCTGCCGCTAGCACTGCAACTGTTGATGAGATTGATTTAGTCAATTTTAACTAAAAGATAACCTCAACATGAGATTCTATTTAATGATTTCGTTATAAGAAAAATTGTGGTATTTAACAAAGCAACTGAACATCTAATTGCCCTGAAAAGTGTCATAAAATCTTATCAGCAACCGAATGGACAGCAAATAGTCATTTTAGAAAATATCAATCTTGAGTTGCGTCCAGGAGAGATAGTTGCGTTGCTGGGGCCTTCGGGTTCAGGAAAATCTACTTTAATGCGAATAGTTGCTGGGTTAATTGCCCCTAGTCAAGGTGAGATTTTATATCACGATCGTCCCCTAGTTGGTTTAAATCCTGGGGTAGCGATTGTTTTTCAAAGTTTTGCTCTTTATCCTTGGTTAACTGTACTAGAGAATGTAGAACTGGGTTTAAAAGCCAAAGGAGAATCGCCTGAACCTCGACGGCAAAAGGCGCTGAAGATGATTGATATTATTGGTTTAGATGGATTTGAAAATGCTTATCCTAAAGAGCTTTCGGGGGGAATGCGTCAGCGTGTGGGATTTGCTAGGGCTTTGGCTGTAGAACCAGAACTATTATGTATGGATGAGCCGTTTTCAGCCTTGGATGTGCTGACGGCAGAAAACTTGCGGTTTGAATTATTAGATTTGTGGTTGGAACGTCGCATACCCACTAAAGCCGTTTTAATTGTCACTCACGGTATAGAAGAAGCGGTGATTATGGCGGATCGGATTATTGTTCTAGGACGCAATCCAGGGAGAATCCGTGCTGACTTACCTGTGACTTTACCCCATTACCGCGATCGCAAACACCCAAGTTTTCAAGCCCTAGTAGATCGAGTTTATACAATTATCACCAACCCCGAACTAGAGACAATTCAGCCACCAGCCACTACTTCTGTACAAGTAGCAACACCACAACCAAAGTATCAATCCTTGCCAGCCGTGCGAATTGGTTCCGTAGCCGGTCTTTTGGAACTATTGGAAGATCGTCAAGAAAAAGACTTATATCGACTAGCCCAAGAATTGCAGCTAGAAGTAGATGATATTTTACCCATTGTAGAAGCTGCAAAATTAATGGATTTTGTAGAACTTGCAGAAGGCGATATTAGTCTCAAACCGATCGCGCAAGAATTTATTAACGGTAGTATTGATGAACGTAAACAAATTGTGCGATCGCAACTTCTAACTTATATTCGCTTAGTACAACAAATTTATCGTCTATTAGAAGCGAAAAATAATCAACGTATTCCCGAAGAATTAGTTTTAGATATTCTAGAAACTCACTTTAGCCGCCAAGAAGCCGAGCTACAATTACAAACCGTCGTTGATTGGGGTCGTTACGCCGAAATATACGGTTACGATGAGCCATCAGGCCAAATCTTTTTAGAACAAGCAGTCATTAGTCATTAGTCATTGGTCATTTGTCATTGGTCATTTTTCATTTGTCATTCTCCCCCCATTCCCCATTCCCAATTCCCCATTCCCAATTCCCAATTCCCCATTCCCAATTCCCCAACCTTATGACTCGACCCCTCACTCCTGATAATAAAACTCTGAGACATAACAATTGGACTTGGCAAGATGGATTGCTGATTTTAGCGATTTTATCCTTAATTGTGGCAATTGTTAGAACTGCTTCCAAATTTAGCGGTACTTTTCAACCTGAACTAACAATTTCTACAAACATCAATACCTTACCAGGATATACAGCCCAAACCTTAATTCGTATGGGGCTTGCTTACTTTTTATCCTTAATTTTTACCCTATTGTATGCCTACACTGCTTATCGTTCTCGGCTTGCAGAACGGATTTTAATTCCGATGTTGGATATTCTGCAATCGATTCCAGTGTTGTCTTTTTTACCAGGTGTGGTACTGGCTTTAATTTCTCTGTTTCCCGGTCAGAGAATTGGTGTAGAACTAGCAGCAATTCTGCTAATTTTTACTGGTATGACTTGGAATATGACTTTTAGTTTTTACCAGTCTCTCCAAAGTATTCCGCGCGAATTACTAGAAGCAGCGCGAGTTTATCGGCTTAATCCTTGGCAACGTTTTTGGACATTAGAGTTACCATCTGGGGTAATTGGTTTGGTGTGGAATAGTGTAATGTCGGTAGCTGGAGGTTGGTTTTTTTTAATTGCTATTGAGTCCTTTACCTTGGGTAATCAAGATTTTCGCTTGCCTGGATTAGGCTCTTTTCTCGGCACAGCAGCCAACAATGGAGACTTTAAAGCTATATTTTGGGGTTTGGTAGTGCTAATTAGCATCATTGTGGCAACTGATTTTTTTGTATGGCGACCGCTGATTGCTTGGGCAGAAAGATTTAAGTTGGAGATGGTTGAAACTGAGAATGCACCCCAATCATGGGTATTGGATGTTGTGAGGCGATCGCCAACTTTACACGCAATTAGCGATCGCGTTTTTCAACCACTACAAACAGTCATAGATGATAGTTTAATTCGTTCGTTTCCCGTGCGTCCAGTGCCTATAAATGCCAAAGGTAGCCTAAATTTGCCGAGTTTTTTAAATTGGGTATTTGTGAGCGGCTTCACCTTAATTGTTTTGTGGGGTACTTGGGAAGCTGTGCTACTTTTACGGACTTTGGGCTGGGCTGATTGGCAACAGGTAATGAAGGGTGCTACGTTGACAGCATTGCGGGTAATAATTGCTTTGATATTATCACTGTTGTGGACAGTACCCGTAGGCGTAGCAATTGGGCGGAATCGGCAGCTAGCTCAAGTATTGCAACCATTGGTACAAATTGCCGCTTCTGTACCAGCAACAGCTTTATTTCCAGTGTTATTGCTGGGGTTAACCCGCATTGCTGGCGGTTTGCAAATTGGTGCGATCGCTCTGATGATGCTAGGTACAATGTGGTATATCCTGTTCAATGTCATTGCTGGGGCGCAGTCAATACCTTCAGACCTAATCGAAGCAGCTTCGGTCTATAAACTCTCGACTTTGCAGCGTTGGCGAACCCTAATTTTACCCGCAATCTTTCCCTACCTAATTACAGGAATTATTACCGCAGTTGGTGGCGCTTGGAATGCCAGTATCGTCAGCGAGTACGTGACATTTCAAGGGCGAGTAATTACTACTCCTGGATTGGGGGCAACGATTTCTCATGCTACAGCAACAGGTAATTTTTCACTGCTATTAGCTTCCACTGTAGTAATGTCTTTGTTAGTAGTATTAACCAATCGTTTAATTTGGCGACCACTTTACAATCTGGCTCAAGAGAAATATCAATTATTGGTTTAGTTTTACAGCTTGCCATTCTATTTATAGCGTTTTTCAAGTAAATAAAGTACACAGGTAGGGGCACAGCAGTGCTGTGCCCTTAAGATCGTCTGTACCTCACCAAGTTGCAATCTGCTGTAGAACCCAATACGTTCAGTTAAGCATCTCTTTCTTCTCTCTACCTCGCCCCAGTTGCTTCTCCTGTCAAAGATGCTGCGCGTAGCTTGCTTCCCCGAAGGGGTACAAGTCGGGGAACCGTATTGAGATTTGTAGGCTTAACTGAACTAGGTTAAATTATGGCAATTTTGCAAATAAATTGAACCTAGACAGTTATTGGTTGCAAGTTTGTTGACTCTTGATAGTTTATGAAATTTTCGATCTCACTATGCTTACTATCAGCATATTCAGATGCAGCATCCAGTAACTTCCTAATATTCTCTTCACTCGCATCATCCATTGCATCGTTGATATGCTCCTTAGTGAATTTATTTTTTCGCTCCTTTGGCTTGATTATTCTTGCAGGTTCAATTTCACTTCCTTTTTTCTCAAATGGCTCAGTTATGTTAAATTGAAGTCGGCAATAACTGCCGGGATTAACTGCATTTAGAATATCTTGACACGACTCAGTATTAATCTGAATTTGACCTCCCATAAATACATCAGGAATATTTTTTGCCCAATTAAGAAGATTCCAGTTTTTAATTTCTTTGTATTCAAGCGGTCTGGTAGTTCTGCCTGTCCCAATAGAAAGAATAGAGATATCCTGAATACTTTGTTCTTTTTCGCTCATGGCATAACGAATTGCTGCCAGAGAAGGGCAGTTAGCTCCTATTCCTCCATCAACATGAGGAAATGTCCACTGTCCTTTTTCATCTTCCCATGTAAATTCATAGGGAGGAAAGAAAGTAGGTGCTGATGCAGAACTGACACAAATCTCCCACAGTAGCTTATCGTTAAACCAGCAACCATTATGTTTTTCAAAATGACGACTAGCAAACAAGGTTGTATTGCGATATAAAGTATCATAGGCAAGAACTAACAATTCTGCTCCTGGTAGTTGTCCAACTTCACGGAGTGTAATTTTTTCCCCTAGTTCTTCTTTTAAAACTTGAATTAACCCTTCATTAGAATACTTCGTACTCAATATTGGGATTCGGAAAAATGGACTTTTGAAGATTTCTTTCCCTCTCTTTTCATAAATACCTGCCAGTTGTTCTGGTGTTTTACCTATGACTAAACCAGCAGCTACAATTGAACCAGTAGATGTACCGGTGATTAGGTCGAAGTATTTGTTTAGAGGTTGTTTTAGTTGCTTCTGCAATTTTTCGAGAATTTTTGCTGTGACTACGCCCCGAATTCCACCCCCATCTAAAGCAAGTATCCTAAATTTTTTCTTGTCCTGGTTTTGAGATGACATATTTAAGTAGCCTCATATAGCTGTGTACTTGCATAAGTATTCCCAGCTGCGATATGAAAATTTCAATTAATGCCTACTTGTGATATGTCATTGCGAGTGCAACGAAGTGGAACATTTGCATTTGACTTTTGTTTAACCGGACATGATAAGTAAGTCGGTCAAAACCTCACCCTGCCTACGGCTTCCCCGGATTTCTCACAAGATCGAGGGGAGGGGCAGAGGGGAAAGAACTTGGTATTTGAACTCTCCCCTGCTCCCCTGCTGTCTCAATGTGCAAATTAAAAACACAACAGCTTATTATTTCCCTAGATTCCGTTTCATTTGTTCTAATTCATCTTGGGTTTCCCAACTACGGAACTTCTCTTCTAAATCATCAAACCCACTAGAAGAACTACTAGTTTTATTTGACCAACCACTGGTTTCAAAACGCTGCTGAGTTTGCGCCTTGTCACGGGCTGTCTGTGCTTCGGCTGCTTTAGCTTGCACCTCTTGTCGGCGTTGCTGAATTTTTCGTAGAAGTTCTTGAGATTGGTTAATGCGTTCTTTCAGCCCTTGCATGTGTCCCCACTTCTGATTTCCTTCGCGCAACAGGGCTGCTTCTCGCTCACCCGCCGCACTCGCTAAATCTTCTCTATTAGCGTTTTTGGCTTTTTGAACGCGGATATGCCAACGCTGAATTTCTTGAGCGGTGGAGAGAATGTCTTCTTGCGATCGCTTCTCTTGTAATTGTAAGTCTGCGATCAGCTTTAATGTGTCTTCTTCTTGCTCACGCAGCTGTTCTAGCAGCGCCTCTAACTCCAAATGTGGATTGTTACGCAAGAATTCTTCTAAACGGTTTTCTAAAAACCGACTCAAATCATCAAATAAGCCCACTGCTAGAACTCCAGAGATCGGGTGCGTGACTATTTTATTGTAGTAGTCCGGTGGACTTTCGGGTGTTAGTTAGATTTCAAAGTTGGGAAGAATGTATTTGGTGAAACTACGCAAACAACGCTGACTTATAAAATAAGGCTTTAATCAGTATGAGTTCTGATTTTCAACCACCACCTAAGAACTTGTCCATGCTAGCTTCTGTAGGAGGAGTAGTTACGGCTGTAATAGCGATCGCAATTTTGAATGTTTGGTCTAAGCAACTTTCTAAAGCTTCCATAGAAAAACCTGAAATTTCAACATCCGAAACCGCTTCACGCCAGTTGGTACAACCAAAGAAACCCGAAAGCGCTGTCTCTGGTGCTAAAGCATCTGAAATAATTGCTAGCCTTGATGCTAAATCTGTAGTTTTACCAGGTCAATCCATTCCTAAAAACCAACTCACAGTTGCCATAATTCCATACATTGCTCCTGGAGTGGGAAAACTGACTCCAGAGGAAACGAAAACTGCACGTATTGCTTGGTCATACTTCCAACGCAACTGGAATAATGAAACTGGCTTGGTCAATTCTGTTGATGGCTTTGCCTCTGTCAGTATGTGGGATCAGACAGCAGCGATCGCAGCCTTGGTCAGTGCTAGAGAACTCAATATCGTGCCTGCGGCTGAATTTGAAGCCAAAATGAGCAAAATGTTGAAAACACTGGCATCGATGCCCTTATACAAAGGTGAACTACCCAACAAAGTCTACAATGCCAAAACCCTTGTACCCGTTAATTATGGTCAACTAGAAAAACGCGAAGAAATTGGTTGGTCAGCCATCGATTTAGGAAGGATGGCAATCTGGTTGAAGATTGTCGGCGCAAAGTATCCAGAAATGCGACTAGAAACAGAAGCAGTTTGGAAAAATTGGCAAGTCAAGCGTCTTACCAAAAATGGGCAAATGTACGGTACTGCCGTTATTAAAGGTAAAGAACAATACAATCAAGAAGGGCGCTTGGGCTATGAGAATTATGCTGCTTATGGTTTAAAGCTTTGGGGCTTGAATGTTACACAAGCATTGGATTATCAGTCCAATACTGCCTTTGTCGATCTTTACGGACAGGGAATTCCTTACGATCGCCGCGACTTTAAAAACTCTGGAGCTAATAACTATGTTCTCAGCGAACCCTACATTTTAGATGGCATCGAAACTGGATTTCAAGCTTTGCCAAAAGCTTATGCCGATCGGATTTTAGCTGCTCAAGTAGGGCGTTATGAAGCCACACAACAATTAACTGCTGTCACCGAAGACAACTTAGATCGTGCGCCATACTTTGTTTACAGCAGCTTGTTTGTGAACGGAGAACCTTGGGCAACGATCGCAGACACCGGAGAAAAACACAACGATTTGCGATTTCTCAGTGCCAAAGCTGCGATCGGCTGGCATGTACTTTACAACACTACTTACACTAGCCAGTTATTTAATTTTGTCCAAGCTAACCTTAACTCTAAAGATGGTTGGTACAACGGCTTTTATGAATCTCTCCATCAGCCAAATAAAACTCTCACCGCCAACAATAATGGCGTGATTTTAGAAAGCTTGCTGTATAAACAGGTTGGACAACCACTTACCGTTTGGGCAGGGGTGAAAAGCCAGAGGTTAACCCAGAGGTCTATTAGAACACCGTAAGCTACAGCTTAAGATTATATAACCATGAAAAAGCTGACCTTGCATAGAAGTATAAATTATTCATGGTTTCGTCACAATTTTGTAATGCCTCTGTCAATATGCCGTGTGATAGTAAAGCTCTGGGTCAAAAAATAGACTAGCCCCATAGCAAATTCCCACATCAGAATTGAGCGAAGAGAATCGCTATCAGGTACAAGTCCTCATAGCATGAATCTTCAAATCAAAATTGCAAAATCATAGTTTAGAAGGAACAAAAAGATGAATTGGAAACTACTTGCTTTGATCCCTGTGTTGACTTTAGCAACTGCTGTACCTGCTTACTCTTTAAGTAATAATAAAAGCCATAATCGGATTGCTGCTACCCAAGTTGCACAAAACACTCAGCAAGGCAACACTGTGAAAAAGCCTAATGCTGTCCGTAAGCTGAATGCCAAGCACAAGTCTAATCATAGTACCGCCCTGACTGTAGGTAGCAGAGGAGAAGCAGTCAAAACTGCTCAGAATGCTTTAAAACAACAAGGATTCTATACTGCAAATGTAAATGGTGTCTTTGATAACAAGACCCGTTCAGCAGTGATCAAATTTCAAAAATCTAAAGGATTAAGAGCAGACGGAATACTTGGACACCGGACTTTGGCTGCTCTCAAATAAGATGATTTAGTTAAGTTGTTTGCTAGAGTGAAGTGAAAGTAAAACTACTAAACAACGCCAACTTTGATACAGGTAATAAAAGAACGATGAAAAACTCCATCCTGCAAGTGGGTGGGGTTTTTGGGTATGGGGCATATTAAATCAACCTTTTTTATCTAGATATTGCCTACGACTATCTCGTAGGCATTTTAATATTCTTATAACTTATGCAAAACTACATATATAGGAATCCGGTTTGATTTGGAGAAAATATACGTAGGATGTGTTAGCGACAGCGCAACGCATCACCCGGATTTCTCACCACACCTCGAATGGAGGAGTAATGAGTAGTGAGTAATGAGTAGTGAGTAATGAGTAATGAGTTATGAGCGAATACTTCAATATCTTATTTCTTGTTTCTTACTCATTACTTCTTACTTCTTACTCTTTATCAGTAGTGAGTAAGGAGTGCATAGTAAGAATGTACAAGTTTTTGCACTGGTATTGCGCCTGTTGCTCTTTTACTTATTACTCATCATCAATCGCTTCATAAGCTTGTGAGAAATGTGGGATCAAACCCTTGATAATAGTGCGTTACGAACTCCGTTCTAACACACTCTACAATACCTAATTTCGTTCAAAAATCAAATAGTAATCCTATAGGGCAATTCATGAATTGCCCCTATCGGAAAATATTGGATTAAAAATAAAAGCTTTTTACCCTATAAAAAAGTTCTTACTTCAATCTTGTAGACGAGAAATTACACAGTGCATAACTTTAATTTCATTCACAATTCGATCCAGTTCTATGGATAAGGGAGTTTGTTCTCGAACGGCTTGTAATGTAGAAGTTAATGTCTGGGAATTTGTGGCAATCTCTGATAAACGAGCAGTGTGTAACTGTTCAATTTGGTTGTGAATTACTTCGAGATAGCTATCCAGCGCTGGTAACGCTTGGGGTGGCTGTCGTTGCCCAAGGGCATCTGCTAAGTTTTCCAAAATTTGGATAATGGTATCAGCAAGTAGTTTGAGTTCTGTAAATTGGTACTCGCCGCTAAATTCCCGCTTATGTTCTGCCAGAGTTGTAACCGAACTGAAAAATCCACGAATATATGTTATCAGAGTCATTACAGGTTCGATTTCTCCCTGAATGTGACGCGGTTCGCTGAACAATCGTTGAGCAGAAGCGTTAGCGTTGACGTTCTCTAGTGCCGCTTGATGGCGTAGCATATTTATAGACGTATCCGGTTGTGGATGCAAATAATTAGCAATAACCTGTTGAAAGTATGCAAGATTAGCTCTAATTGTCTTTTCCAGTTGTGCGGGAAGTTGTTGTCGTTCCCAAGTGGGAAAAAGCAAGTAGCTGCCAAGCAATGCTAAGACACCGCCAATTAAGCTATCGACGATCCGCAATACTCCAACTTCCCAGCCACCTGCCTTAATAAGATTGAGGAGTAAAATAATGGCAGGAGTCAGCAAGATAATAAATATGCTGTAGCTTAACGATCGCACCGACATCGCCACAAACACCAGTAACAAAAAACAAACTGCGATCGCTAATGAATTCTTAAGCAGTAAAATCAAACTAATACCAATAATTCCACCCAAAATAGTCCCAATAACTCTTTGTACTGTCGTCTCAGACGTTCCCCCAAAGTTTGGCTTGAGTGCAACTAGCGCTGTTAACGTTATCCAGTAACCTCTGGGTATTGGCAATACTGAGGCAAGTAATTCAGCGAAGGTTACGATCAGCGCGAGGCGCAACGCATGACGAAAGAGGACTGACTCAAAAGTGAAGTTCTGCCGCAGTGTATCAATAATTGTAGTCGGCTCTGACTGGGCTGGGGGAGTAATATCTCGCTGGGTAATACTGCTCTTTTTCCCCTGGATTAAATCTGTTACAACATCAGCATCAGTATGAATTTGCTGTGCTAACTTTGTCAGGCTGGCTGTAATCTTCCTAATGTTGACTACATCGGGATATTCATCTATCTGAACATTTATTGTTTGATTGAAGACTTGAGCGCGGAGAACTTCCCATCGGTGTTCTAGTGCTTCAACTGTCCGATCTAGATCCCCCAAGTGAACTGAGTTTTTTCCTCTAGATATTGCTTCTGATAACATTTGTAGAGCTACTGCCAATTGTTCTATCACTTGCTGAATTTCTTCCTGCAATCGATAAAATAGTTGATGTTCGGATGCGATCGCTAACAGTTCGCTCAGTGCAACAACAGAATTGACAATTTGATTGACATCCTCAATTAATACGAGTAACTGATTTCCCCGCAGGGTAGCTCCTCTTTGCCTAGTCCAAATAGTTGTCCAGACACTACGAGCAGATGTCAAATCCTGGATGACGGTATCTTGAGCTTGTAAAAATTGCCTTGTCCACTCCTGACGCTCATTTGGGTTTACTCCTCTCTGGCTTGCCAAGTTTACAAATTGGCTCAACGAAAGATAACAGTTAGCAACTATCTGCATTGCCGGCACATCAGGACGCACTACCCATAATCCTAATAACAACAAACTTGTCCACGCGCCACCAGCTAGACACAGCACACAGTGCAGGATAAGAGTAGACCAATTAGAAAATGAAGCAAATTTAGCAAGGGAGATGACAAACATGATTGATGTAATCAAGCTGACAGATGCAGCCACATTGCCATAGAGACTTGCTAAACCTGAGATAAATATTACTAAAAAAGTTGTCGGGATGGCTAACCAGAGATGATTACTAACCAAACTGGCGATTAGGAACATCAAAGTTACCCCAATCGTAGCTGCTATCATAGCAGTCGCTCTCTGGCGATAGGCTCCGTCAACATTTACCATTCCAACAAACCAAGCTGCCATTGTAGCGATCGCACTTTCAGCCGCATGATTAGTTATGATGCCAACTCCAATGGGGACACCCAGGATAAAAAGGCTACGCAATCCTGAGAAAATGGCGGGTTTACCTGGCTTGAGTTGAAACTGTTGCAATAACCAACTGAGAGGACGTTTATCTGTAGATTGCATTATTTAAGCTGGCGACTATAAACAAAGCAAATCGCCTCTTACAGCATTTTAAACAAAATCACATCTATGTTAATCCCGTTCAAGGGTATATCGATCGCTTACAGGACGCAGATAAACAAGGGGCAAAATCCCCTTGTTTGAAGGCATCTCGTATAGACACAGTTTCTAAGCGCCTATTTTAGGTTAACTTAGGGACTTCCAGAAAATAAATTATCCAATTTACTCAGATAATATTTTTCTTTCTCCTCCTGCCCCCTGCCCCCTGCTCCCCTGCCTACACAGCGATGGGATATTTTTTTAGTTGGAAGTCCCTTAGAGGATGCCCCAAAAATGGAGTAAACCTTGACCAGAAAAAGCTTCAATCAAAATTGCAGATACAAAACCAATCATTGCAAGACGACCATTCCAATTTTCACTCTGAGGAGTGAAGCCAAAACGCACAGCATTAGGAGCTTCTGAAACAGTAGGTGTAGGATTCTTAAAACCTGTCATAAGTAAAACTCCAAAGTTCAAGTTTTGTAGCAGTTGTAACTATCTGTAAAGTAATGTAACAGATGTTTAAAAAAATGCAACATTGAGTGAATAAAGAAAAGCTGAAGAAAATTGTATGTAACTTGAATTAATTCAATCTGGCGATCGCATTAATGGTGAGTTAAACTGCGTTTGATTAGGGTAAGTTGCATCAGATTATACTTAAGTAGTACTTGAAATTTATGTCAGTATCCATTCACGCTACAGAAAAAGCACTATTAAAGGTTTTTAGTAATGACTTTGCATTTTCCATACCGGCTTATCAGCGTCCTTATGCATGGACAAAAGACCAAGCAAGTGAGTTGTTAACTGATTTGTTGTCTTTTTTAGGAGATGGTTCAGAAGCCGTAGCTGATGCCAACCCTTATTTTTTAGGAAGTATAGTTCTGATTAAAAGTGAAGATGCTCCTAAAGCAGACGTTGTAGATGGTCAGCAACGCCTAACGACTCTCACAATTCTTCTATCTGTTTTACGAAATTTATTCAGTGAAAAGAATGCATCAAAAATTACAAAATATATTTATCAAGAAGGCGATGAGTTTGAAGGAACATCCGATTGTTATCGCCTCAAATTAAGAGAAAGAGATGAAGAGTTTTTTCGTGATTATGTACAATGCGAAAATGGGTTAGATAAACTTCTAAAACTTGATAATTTCCAGTTAAGCGATAGTCAAAAAAATATTAAAATCAATGCAAGTTATTTCTTTGAGCAATTAGGTAAACTTTCTGAACAACAGCGAAGTCGTTTGAGTCACTATTTAATGACGTGCTGTTTCTTAGTAGTTGTTTCTACACCCGATCTTGACTCAGCTTATCGGATATTTTCTATTCTAAATGCGCGTGGTTTAGACCTGACACTCAGTGATTTTCTAAAATCAGAGGTTATTGGAAAAATTGATCAATCTCAACAGGATAAATACACAAGAATCTGGGAAACTGAAGAAGAAGATTTAGGTCGAGAGAAGTTTCAAGAGCTATTCGCCCATATCCGCATGATTGATCGTAAAGCTAAACCGCGTAAGACTGCTCTCAAGGAATTTCGTGAAGATATATTGCCTAAAATAGAGCCACATAAATTTATTGACAAAGTATTAAAGCCTTATTCTGATGCGTTAGAAATTATTAATACGGCAAATTATCGAAGCGATAAAGATGCAGAAACGATTAATTCTTTACTTCGATGGTTGAATCAAATAGATAATTTTGATTGGGTTCCGCCAGCAATTTTATATTTTTCTATAAATAGTCAGAGTCCTGACAAATTAAAACAGTTTTTTACTGATCTTGAGCGATTAGCAGCAGGTTTATTTATTTTACGTGCGGACATTAACGACCGAATCGGACGGTATGCCAAAGTCCTTGACGCTATTGAAAAAGATGCCGATTTATATGCATTTGATTCACCTTTACAGCTAACTTCTCAAGAAATAAATCGAATTATTAAAACCCTTGATGGAGATATATATCTTATTAAGCGAATTAGGCAATATGTTCTTTTGCGCCTTGACTCTGCACTTTCCGAAGGGGAAGCGAGTTACGACTATTCAGTTATTACAGTTGAACACGTACTTCCTCAGAACCCAAGTGTAGGAAGTAAATGGCTTCAGTGGTTTCCCGATGATGAAGAACGTCTTCAGTATGTGCATCGCATAGGTAATTTGGCGTTACTCTCTCGAAATAAGAATTCTGAAGCACAAAACTACGATTTTGATAAAAAGAAAGAAAAGTATTTTGTTAGCAAAAAAGGTATTTCTCCTTTTGTACTGACAACCCAAGTTTTACAACAATCTGAATGGACTCCAGCAGTTATTGAGCAGCGACAAAAGGATTGTTTGGAGAGTCTGAGAAAAATATGGCGGCTGTAAGTGCGATCGCTGGACATCTGCTGGATTTGAAGTTATTTTAAGCTTATACCTGTCCCTTTCCTTCTCCCAAACGTTATTATACACTCTATAATAGAGTTGTAATTTTTACATTATTTGTTAAGAGTTGAATAAGGTTGTATGAAACTAGTTAAAAAGATTTTAGCAATATGTTTTCTATTATTTGGCATTCCCTTTTCTGCGGTGATAATTCTAGAACTTCTCAGTCCCAAAACTCCCGCTAAAGAAAAGGAAAATGATGTAGCTGCCTTAACTATTCTTACTATTCCTTCAACCCTTATAGGAGGCTGGTTGAGTTGGTCTTTAGTGCAGCAGAATCGAAAGGAAAAAGCATTACTTATAGAATCAGAACAAAAGCGTCTTCAGTTAGTGTTCTTAGAATTAATTGAGCAAAATGCTGGCAGAATAACGGTATTACAACTGGCGAAAAATGCTGAAATATCAACCCAGCTAGCTAAACAATATTTAGATGACAAAGCCAAGGAACTTAATGCTGCTTTTGAAGTAAATGAAGAGGGAAATGTTTTGTATCATTTCTCTTGAAACCCTATTAGAGGCTTAACTTAACTTGAATTCGGGTTAAGATATTTTATTTTTATAACTTCTAATATTCCTTAATGGTTGACAGGAATATTTACCCGCATTTCTCACAAGCTTGAGGTGCATGGGAGCAGAGGGGCAGAGGGGAAAAACTCACTACAACTTCTTCCTCCCCTGCTCCCCTGCTCCCCTGCACAAGGCTCTATAGAGATGTGGTGAGAAATCCGGATTTAGTGTTGTATCCGCTACAGTTACCAAAACTGCAACAGTCATGAGATCCCAGGCTGTTCAAGACTATTCTGAGTAAGTGGAAACTTCAAATGTTAGCAACCCCGTCTGAAGAGACAGGGCTTCCACACATACCAAAAGGTTTTGAACTGATACACAAATTTAGTGTGAGGATTTAGCCATGTCTTACCCGATTCCATCCAAAATGTGGCAACGAGTCAGTATTGTAACACTGTTATTATTAATACCTTCAGTAGGAATTGCTGTTTTACGTCAGTCTGCTACAGTTGCGGTTCCAGGCAATCAGACTCTTCTCAGTTCTACTCCAACAACCTCCATTTTACCCAATCACCCTGACTACAAAGCACTCCAGGCATTTGTACAAAAGTATAGTTGTGTTGTCTCTCTTCAAAACTTTGGTAATGTTCCGATAACCCGGACTGCGTTTGCCACAGTCTTGAATGCCTGTATGAATCGGAGCAATGAGCTAATAGCGACTGACCCCAAGATAGTGACCGAAGCAGATATGAAAACTTTGCAACGGTTGCAGTCCGAATTCGCACCAGAGTTAGCAACCCTAAGAAGTCAGATAGATGAATTGGAAGCTCCGATTCAGGCTCCCAGAGAACGTACTCAAGCCGATTCTACCCGAAAGACTCAACCCTCACCTGCGGTTCCATCCCTTAGTATTCCGTCTGGTTCATCTGTGCAGAATCAAGTTGTTAACCGTGCATACATGCCTAAAATCCGAGCTGGTGGAACTAGGGGAGTAGTTGCCCCTGAGCCACAAACAGTTAGGAGATTCAATACGGAGAACTACAACCGAATTGAGGATAATCCTTTTCATCGCGTTGGTAATGACCCTCTTTCGACCTTTTCTATTGATGTAGATACAGCATCCTACAGCAACGTGCGACGATTTATTACTCAAGGGGAATTACCACCCAAGGATGCAGTGCGAATTGAAGAACTGATTAACTATTTTACCTATAATTATCCCCAACCAAAAGGTCAACGCCCTTTTTCTGTAACCACTGAAGTTGCTGCTGCTCCCTGGAATCCTCAACACAAGCTGGTACAGGTGGGTTTGCAAGGTAAACGCCTAGAGAGTGAAACCTTACCACCCAGTAATTTAGTATTTCTGATTGATGTCTCCGGTTCTATGAATGACCCCAACAAATTGCCGTTGGTGCAACAGTCATTGAAATTGCTGGTAAATAAACTGCGTCCTGAAGATCGGGTAAGTTTAGTAGTCTATGCTGGAAATGCTGGAGTGGTTTTACCTGCTACACCTGGTAGTCAGAAATCAACAATTCTGGCAGCGATTGACCGCTTGGAGGCTGGAGGTTCAACTGCTGGCGGTCAAGGCATTGAACTAGCTTATAAAATAGCTAAACAAAACTTCCTCAAGTCTGGTAATAATAGAGTCATTTTAGCTACCGATGGAGATTTTAATGTCGGGGTTTCCAGCGATGGCGAACTGACGCGATTAATTGAACAGAAGCGAGAACAGGGAATTTTTCTGACAGTGTTGGGATTTGGCACTGGTAATTATAAGGACGGGAAAATGGAACAATTGGCTGATAAGGGTAACGGCAATTATGCTTACATCGATACCCTATTGGAAGCCAAAAAGGTTTTAGTTAACGATTTGAGGGGAACTCTGTTTACCATTGCCAAAGATGTGAAAATTCAAGTGGAGTTTAATCCGGCAAAAGTTCAGGCATATCGCTTGATTGGTTACGAAAACCGCTTGCTGCAAAACCAGGATTTTAATGACGATAAGAAAGATGCAGGAGATATTGGGGCTGGTCATTCTGTGACGGCGCTTTATGAAATAATTCCTACTGGAACGAAGAGTGATGTGAAACTGCCGGAGGTAGACCCATTGCGGTATCAGCGTTCTGGTGAAACTGCGCCCGATGCTGCTGGTAATGAGTTGATGCAGGTGAAACTGCGTTATAAATTGCCCCAGGACAGCATTAGTCAACTAATTTCCCAAACCATTCAAGATGATGATTTGAGAAGCGACCAGATACCCTCTACAAACCTGAGATTTGCTGCTGCGGTAGCTACTTTTGGGATGGTGTTGCGTGACTCTGAGTATAAGGGCAATGCTAACTATGATTTGGTGATGAAATTGGCTACTCAGGCGAAGGGGGAAGACCAAGAGGGCTATCGGGATGAGTTTATTCGCTTGGTAGAACAATCTAGGGGGTTGATTACCAGGAAATGATTTTGATTAGAAGACGGTACGAAAAGGCGTTTTAAAACCTATATCAAAAGAGCGATCGCTAACAAGTATACCGCAGGCGATCGCTCTTCACTATATAAAGGAGCTTTTACGGTTGAATCCGAAGTGTTAACACCACTGTACTGGTGAGAGTCTGGGAAGGTAGCCAAGCTAAAAGCGATCGCTTAATTAATTCAATCACAGTCTGTTCCTTCAAGGATGAAGTCTGTTCATCCAGCAACAACTGTCTCACCCGTCCCTGGTTCAGTTGGAATTCAAACACCAAATCACCACCGAAACCTCTAGGGAGTTGAATTGCTTGCAAGTATTGAGTCAGCAAAGAAATCATCTGCTGATTCAATCCCGTCACGCTCACAACCTGTAAATGAGGGACAGAAGATTCTTCTTTCCGTAAGGTTTTTAAATCTTCCAATTGTGGCATCGAGCTTTCGGGAATTAATAACAGGCTATCAAGATTACTAGAATCTTCAGCATATCCAAGTTCAATTTCTGACAATGACTCCATCTCTTCAAACCGTTGCATCGGTTTTGCTGGTGCAGACATTGGGGATGGTGGTGGTAATACAGACATTGGAGATGGTAAGGGTGGTGCAGATTGTTTCTTTGCTTCCTGGCGATTCCTTGCCATTCCACCCCCAGGAGCAGCACCAAAACTGACGTTACTAAAAATACCTTCATAGCTGATTGCTTCAGGGATTTCTACAGGTACTTGCACAGATATAGAATCCTGCTTAGGATTGACTCTGATATCATCACTAACGGCAACAAAAGCCGTATATTGCGATAACAGTTGATAAGTCAGAGCCGTATCTGTCACCGCTTCTACACCTGCCTTTGTGTCGCCACTCACCATTTGATTCATTAAATCCTTGATGCGGGAACGTCCCCAAAGTTGAGCGATAGCGGGATTACCTGTTTGTGGAAAATTCAGGTGAAAAGTGTGCTGATAACGCTTACCACCCGCAGCAATGCCGGTAACGTGCAACTTTCCAGAATGCGCGTCTGGTTTGCGTCCAAATAACACTAACGGTTGCTCTGCAAATAAATCTGGTGGTGTCGAAGGATACATGATTGGAGATTCACCATCACCTTCCCATTGCAATTGAATATTGGCGAGGACTGGATTATTGATTTGGCGGAAGAATTTTTCTACTACTTCATCTACAGGTTCATCATGGCGAATAATCCGAGCAATACCCCGTCCTAATTCTGCAATCCGATTGAGTAAGAAACGATTCACCGAACTACCTGCACCAAAGCTATGAAGGCGGGTTCCTGGCTGGAGGCGCTGTTTAACTTCTGCTAAAATTTGGTTTTCGTTACCGATATAGCCATCAGTTAGTAAAACAATATTTCGCAAGCGTCCCGGATTTGTGGCTTTTAAATTTAAGACGGTGCGAATACCACCTAACATCTCGGTTCCACCGCCAGCGTTTAACCGATTGATATAGTTGATTGCTAATAAACGATTTTGGAAAGTATTGGCGAGGGGAACGGGTGAGAGTTGCTGTGTAGTATCGGAAAAATCAATAATGCTAAAGGTATCGTCGGGATTGAGTCCATTGATAAAACGGCGCATCAATTCCTGACATTGCATCAGTGGTTCGCCGCTTTGAGAACCGGAGGAGTCGATGAGAAACACCATATCTTTGGCGACAATCTCATCAGGACGATATTCAACGGCGGGAATCATGTATAAAGCGAAGTGTCCACCCCGTTCATCGGCTTGAGTAAGCGTAGTTGTTTGGGTGTTATTACTGCTAACTTGGTAGCGTAAAATTAGGTCTTTGTTGGGTATTGTGTCTCCACCACCTAACTTGACATTCACTAACTGTCCTTCACGGATGATTTGGATTTGGTGAGAGGGTGAGTTAATATCTTGAATCTCAACGCCAGCATTAATTTCTATAGTGACATTAATATCATGACTGGAGCGCATTCCATCTGGCAAAATGGGAGCGTTTAAGCGGGAAGCATCTGGAACTAAATCGGTATCTTGATTTAAAGTCATGGGTGCAATGGCTGAACCACCCCCAGCAGCATTTTCTTCGATGGTGATTCCGGGAATGTAACGGGGGCCAACAACCATTGGGAAAACAAATTCGTAATTTCCCCCCTCAAATTTTAGGCTGTCACTGTAGCAAATAATCACATCGATTTGTTCGCCTGGTTTGATGTTTGCCAGAGATTGGGTGAAGATATTGTCTCGTTCTTGTTCGAGGAGTCCGGCTGTCTGTCCTTGTTTTCTGGCTTGTTCGTAGATGGCTAAAGCTTCTTGACGTTTTTTGATGCTGCCTTGAATTGTGCGATCGCCTATGCGAATCAGCATATCATCAACGGCGGCTTCATCGGGTAAGGGGAAAATATAAACGGCTTCTAGGGTTGTGGTAAAGGGATTTTCAAAACTTTGGGTAACTTCCACCCGTGAGATATTGCCGGCAATTTTGGCTTTTACTTCGGTGTGTTTGAGGGGAAAGGCAATCTGTTGGCTAGAGTTTTGCAGATATAAGCCACTGGGTTGTTGTTCTAGGGTTTGAGTCATAATCTTTACCTGACACTTTTGTTTGCTGCCTCTAGCGTAGGCGGGTTTTTCTGGGAGATATGCTCAGTTTTATGCTCACCTGATGCTCAGTGATGGGTTTAGAGCGAAATAATGTTTTTCGTTGGAAGATATACTAAAAATGTCAGTGTAGTGCAACAAGGCAAAAGTAGTAAAGGATTTGTAGCTCATTATGACGAATACATCTACCTACTATGTTGTTGCTCCCATCGATGGACTTCACTTAGACTTCGACTATAGGATGTACTCTGCGGAAGTCTACGGTTGTCCACCTAACTATATTCCTAATCCAAAAGGTTGTTCAGAATTTCGCCAACCTTATGAATACTTAGGAAGTTTTACATTTAAGCAATACAAGCAACTTAGCGAAGAGTGGAAGATTGATGACAAGACGTTACATAACTTAGAACAGTTTCCAAATCGTAAGTTACGAGACTTTACCTGTATCGCACTTGAAATAGAACTTGACAGAACAGATTACACTTCTGTTGAAGACGAGGCCATAAACAACTCACTATTCCAGCACATTATCAACAGAGGAGAACAGTTTCTAGATGTCTGGCGATTATGTTTATTTAAACCTGGTGAAGATTTCAGCATTGGCAGTTTTGGTGCTATCGGTAATGGTGTTCAGTGTTTTTGGTTAGGGAAAAATGATATTGCTCCTAAATTTATCGCTCGAAAAATATCACGATATCAATTAGTTCAACAACCTGTTGACGTAGTGCTTTCAAAATTTGGTACTATATATGCTGACATTACGTTTAGAAGTCTTTGTACTGCTGCATTTACTTATCCTTCCAATCCAGAGATTATAAATCGTTTATTTGATGCCTTACGTGCATTTCGAGAAAGTCGTGATATTTCTAATTGGGAAGCAAGGTTTAGGCATCTTGCTGCTATAGCAGAGTCTTTAGCACGAAAATATGATAAAGAGCGTTTACAAGGAAAGGAACTCAGAGAGAGAATAGCCAAAATTTCTACACATGGATGGGAGCTTTACGAGCATTATAGTTCAAGCGTGTTGACTCCTTCAGGCTTGCAGAGGGAGCAATACAAATTAATAAGAAAAAGATATCAAGAGATCGGATGGAATGATGAAGATGAAGCAAAAGATATAATAAAAGATTTGTGGGATAACGTTCGTAATTATCTTGCACATACTGTTAATACAGTAACTTCACTTCAGCGAGATCCGGTAAAAGACATGGCTAATATGGAGAGAGTTATAGTTACCATGATTAATGGGATACATACAGCATATCAAGTTCAAGAGTTTTATGTTGGATCTATATATGATATTCTTATTGATAACAAATAGCTAAAACTGTAAACCACAATAGATAAATAGGCTAAATTAGCATTTTATTGTTCCATTCTTAGTTCTGCTTTAGGAGTTGAAAGATGAAGGCTCACAAGATAGAAATCGTGTTAACTGAAGATGGAACTCTGACTCTACAGGGTTTACCTTTTTATGCAGGGGACGCTGTAGAAGTGATTATTCTGGAAGTGAAAACTCCAGATAACCAAGTGGCACTAAAATCCCAATCAGATACAAATCTTTATTCTTTGCACAATACACAGCCATACCTTTATGAAAATCCATTTTAATAAAAATAAGAATACTATGCTAAAACAAAATCTTTGAAAAAATAAGATGAAATTAAATTATATTAAATAAAGAAAAAATATTTGCCGCTTCAATATGGAATTTATACTTTTTTCGTAGGTACAATTGGTTTATTAGAATTGTTTGAAACTCATTCCCAGATCCCCAACTTATCAAAAAAGTCGGAATCTAAACGATAGATGTATGTCAAACTCGCTGAAAGCATCAACAGCAGGA
Source organism: Nostoc sp. DedVER02 (assembly GCF_034530675.2). NCBI lineage: Bacteria > Bacillati > Cyanobacteriota > Cyanophyceae > Nostocales > Nostocaceae > Nostoc > Nostoc sp. DedVER02. The sequence continues at coordinate 156,359 of NZ_JAVRCP020000004.1, read as the reverse complement.
CTAGCAATTGTAGACAAATCCCGTCAACGTCTAGGTTGGACAAAAACTAGCACCGCGCGTTGGTGGCAAGATGCCCATACCTCTAAAGCTACTTTACGCCGATTTTGGCAAGGCGATCGCATTCAGCGAGAAATTTTCATCGCCATCTGTCAAGCTGTTGGTATTCTCAACTGGGAAGCGATCGCAGATTCATCTAATGCAGATTTAGAATCGATTGCAGATATCACTACGCCTTACCTAGAACGCAATGAAGCACCCGATATCGAAAGCTTTTATGGACGAAATCAGGAATTGGCGCAGTTAGAAGCATGGATAACTAGCCAAAACTGTAAATTAATCACCATTAACGGTATCGCTGGTATTGGCAAAACCGCCCTGGCACTGGCTTTAGTAGACCGCATTCAGTCAAAATTTGATTGTTTAATTTGGAAGTCTCTGCAAACTTCCCCATCTCTCATTTCCCTGCTGAATAGCTTACTAAACTCCTTTGAGCAAGGCGTTGTCCAAAATATTCAACAAGGTACTGCACAACTCATCCAGCAGTTACAAAAACGTCGCTGTCTGTTGATATTGGATGGATTCGAGGCTACTTTCTCCCAGCCAGAAGACCTCAGCTATGGTCAATTTATCCAACAATTAAGTCGGGAACGGCATCAAAGTTGTATTCTGATTAGCAGCCGTGAACAGATAAACACTGGTGAAATTAATACCAAAACATTTCGCTGTTTAAATCTCAAAGGATTGCAAAAAATAGAGGCTGTAGAATTATTACAATCAAGGGGATTGACAGGCAAGGAACTGGGGTTATCAGTTTTAATTCAACTTTATCGCGGTAATCCCTTAGCGCTGAAACTAGTCACACCATTGATTCAGTCTGTATTTGCTGGGAATGTTGCCGCTTTTCTGAGTCACCATACTCTAATTGTAGGCGATCGCTTACGTGTGATTCTCAAACAGCAATTTGAGCAACTTTCTGGCTTAGAGCAAGATATTCTCTACTGGCTGGCTATTTGGCAAGAACCTGTCTCATTCTCTCGATTGCAAACCCATTTGCTGATATCCGTTGACCCAGCGATGGTTTTAGAGGGCATTATGGCCTTAGAAAGGCGATCGCTTTTAGAAAAATGGGTCAGCGATTATGAACCCTCATTTACATTGCAACCCCTGATAATGAAAGTGGTTACAGATGAATTGGTAGAACAAACTGCTCAAGAGATTCATCAAGTTGTGCAGAGTCATGATATTCGCCATTTTCAAATATTGCGAACCCATTGGTTGCTACGACCGGGTACTGACGATATTGCAGGCGATCGCATTTTAACTCAACTTTGGAAAAAGCTTTGGCACTTGTATGGTGCAACTCTTCCACAAATGCTTAATCAGATTCTGTTGTTGTTAAAGGATCAATCTCCTTTGGCAATGGGTTACATCGGCGGCAATTTAGCCATCCTCTCAGGAATAGACTCGTTAGAGACTTCCAAAGAATAAATTTTCCGCAATGGCTATTGTAAGTGCGATCGCTAATCTTAATAGATAGAAACAGCTAAACACTAATGATTTACCTGTTTCTATCTGTGATTATTTGATGCTAATACCTGGGAATTAAACCATTAAGCTTGTTGTATTCCCGGATTACCGTCTTCAACCACAAATGAAGCCCGTTTACTAATTGTGCCAGACGGGGTTGTGACGTTTGACAAAACCAAATAGTCTGTCTTGCAGGTTGTGGAAGTTAGCCCACAGCGAACATACCCCCGTTGACCGTTAAAGAACTTAATGTGTGGGTTTTCAGGTAAGTAAGCTTGAACATTTGGATTAGTATCTGCCCCATCTCCACCGGAGGTTATTGAGGTACAGACGAATTCACTCCCGACTACAGAAGATTCTGGGTTATTAAAGTCAGCCTTTAAATTTATTGCCCAGTTAGAATGGACATCGCCTGATAATACTACTGGATTAGATGGTTTGCGCTGTTCTAAGAAACGCAAAAGGCGATCGCGCGAAGCCACATAACCATCCCACTTATCCATACTGTAGGTTTCGCCAGCCCCTGCTTTTGTGTCTATCTGAGCAACTATAACTTGCTGTGCCAAAACGTTCCACTTAGCCTGTGAGCGATCTAAACCATCATATAGCCAATCTTCCTGACGCTTACCAGTAATGGTTCCATTGGGATCTTCTCCACAAGGACGTTGTTTAGTACCATCACCACAGGGCTGATCGGTGCGATATTGACGGGTATCTAAGACATGGAAGGTGGCTAAGTTACCAAAGGAAAGGCGACGGTAAAGTTGCATATCGGGGCCAACGGGACGCGAAAAGGGGCGCAGTGGCATGTGTTCGTAGTAAGCCTGATAAGCAACAGCCCGTCGTTGGAGGAAAATTGCCGGATCTTGATCTGGTTCAGTATCAATTTCTGAAATATAGTTGGCGTAGTTGTTTTCTACTTCGTGGTCATCCCAGGTAACAATCCAAGGAAATGCTGCATGGGCTGCTTGCAGATTGGTATCGGTTTTATAAAGGGCGTGACGGTTGCGATAATCTTCTAAACTCAAAATTTCTGCACTGTTGTGCTTTCTGGGGCGATTGTTTGAGATTCCGCCTTCGTAGATGTAATCGCCAACATGAACTACTAGATCGAGGTCATCTTGAGCTAAATATTTGTAAGCAGTATAATATCCTTGCTCATAGTGTTGGCAAGAAACAAGGGCAAAGTTCAATTTGTTTAAATAGCTATTTGCTAAAGGTGCTGTACGAGTGCGACCAATAGGGCTAGCATCTTGACCAACAAGAAAGCGATACCAGTACCAAGTATCAGATTGTAATCCTTCTACCACAACTCGCACTGAGTGAGCTAATTCTGGGGTTGCAAGTACCGTACCCCTAGAGACAATCCGCCTCATATCAGGATCGGTTGCTACTTCCCAGCGAATTGGCACATTTACAGGTGGCATTCCACCTCCCTCTAAGGGTTCAGGAGCGAGACGAGTCCAAATCACTACGCTGGTAGAATCGGGATCGCCCGATGCGACACCCAAAGTAAAAGGATAATTGGAAAATCTAGTTTTGGCGATCGCTCTTTGATGAGAAAATTGGTTAGCGATCGCTAAACCAGACAATGCCCCAGCACCGATAATTAAGTTGCGTCGTTTCATTCGACTATGCAGGAAGCGCTCAAAATTCTGATAATCTACCATTTTTCTCTCCTGAGTAACAGGTAAGTTCAACCACAGCAACAGCTAACACATAGAAAGCAAGGTAATTGTAGGCAAGCTTCGTAATTAATTCCCTTACCAGAAATCAGGTTTTAATTCCCAATTTTCCTCTTAGTGTCAATGTGTTAGATGTCATGTTTATACAGAAAAGCCTACTAAGAATAGATTAATTCTTGGCAAAGAAAGCGTTAACGTTTAACTTAACTAAGTTAAACGTTAACCTTTTTGATTGATGCTATTTTTCGCTTCCTCATCAAGCCAAGACCACAAGCAAAGAGAACGCCAACTAAAGGTGTAGATTCAGGTACTTGTCTATATGAAACTTTGCCTGATATGGGTACAATATCTGAAGAAGTTCTAGAGAAAGCTGTAAAATCCTCACCGACAATTTCGTAACTAAGAGAATCACCAGAATTGGATTTATCGTTGAAGAGATAATCTAATGCAAAAGAGGTTTCTCCTGTTAAAGATGTGGTTTGAAATACAACAGGAAAGTCTGGATAATTGTTGTCATCTTGTTCTGTATAGACGGTAGAATCACCGTCAAATTGAAAAGAGAGTGACTGAATCGTAGCTTCGGGAGTATTGTCATTACTCAAAGTTGAGTCATCAAAGCTAAAAAAGCCATTCCCCTTAGTTGCAGAACTATCAACAGTGAAAGCGTAATTAATAATTGCAGCAGATACAGATTGTGCATCTACAATAGCAAAGCTTAAAGTTATACTAGCGGCAGCAAGCGCTAATTTTGAAACTATTTTCATCTCAATTTTCCTTACAATAAACTTTTGTCAGCAATGCACACTCAAAGTTATAGAAATAGTTTGTGCCTAACTCCCCTATTTCCTCAACAAGGATTTATACCTGATTAAAACAGTGATATAAATCAATGATTTTCCTCTTTTTAATAAAGAGAAATAAGCCTCCAAATAATTGGATGCACCTTATATTAAAATCGTGAGTTTAAGCAGACTTTAATTAGAGGTAAAATAACATGAAATTAATAATGCCTCTGGCACGCCAAAGGCGAACGCGGCTATACAAACAAAACCCACTTTCGTGGGTTTCAAATTCTTAGAGTCCGCGCAGGCGGACTTCGTTTGTGTAGCCGTGATTTCTAATCGCCTGGTATATTTGCTCAATCTCTTATTCTTCTAACATTTTGAAGAATCGAGTAAAGTAATCTGGAAAAGTTTTCGCTGTACAGCCAGGATCTTTAATTACAATTCCTGGAACCTTTAAACCAGTAACAGCAAAAGCCATTGCCATGCGATGATCGTGATAGGTTTGAATCTCCGCCGGGGTAATGGGGCCAGGCTCAATTTTTAGTCTATCGGGAAATTCTTCAACCTGAATCCCTAACCGACGTAACTCTGTTACTACTGCTCGAATTCGGTCGGTTTCCTTATATCGAATATGTTCCACATTACGAATAGTAATCGGTGAACTAGCAAAGGGTGCGATCGCACCTAATGTTTGTACTAAATCCGATATATCATTCATATCAATATCGATGCCTTGCAATTGCTTCGGCCCCGTCACTTCGGTGTAATCATCCGAAGCCTTAATTTGGCAACCCATCTGTTCTAAAACATCTAGCCAGAGAATATCACCCTGACATGATTGTTTGGTCAAATGTTTGACGCGCACCCGTCCACCGGTGACAGCGGCGGCGGCAAAGAAGTAAGAAGCATTTGAGGCATCGGGTTCTACAGTATAATGTCTACCTTGGTAACGTTGACCTGCTTTAATTTGAAATTGATTATCGCCAATTTGATTCACCTCTACGCCAAAATCTGCCATTAAACGGCAGGTCATCTTAACGTAAGATTGAGAAACTAAGGTTCCCTCAACTTCAATATTCGTATCTTGTTGAGCATAAGGCGCAATCATCAGCAGTGCCGAAAGTTGCTGACTTGTTTGGTTTGCTTTCAAACTAAAATTTCCGCCAGCAAATCCTTTGCTATAGACGGTGTAGGGCATAAACCCTGAGTTTCCTTCAAAGTTAACGGTTGCTCCTCCCGTTTGCAGCACCGTCAACATATCACCCATCGGTCGTTCTCGCATTCGGGGAACGCCATCTAGACGATATTCACCGTTACCTAGTGCCACTAACGCCGAAATAAACCGTGCTGCTGTACCTGCCAAACCCACAAATAAATCTGCCTGTTTAGCTGGAATATCACCTCCTCTTCCCGCAACTTGAATCTGTGCCTGATGAGGATTCAAAGTAATGGGAATGCCTAATTGCTCTACGCATTTGACAAAATATTCGCTGTCTTCACTAAATAAGGCATTTTCTAAAATGGAGTCACCTTGCGCCAAAGCCGCAACAAGCAATGCCCGATTAGTAAGACTTTTAGAACCGGGAATTTCTACCGTGGCATCCACTGGCCGATTTAGAGCAGGAATTGCAATGGTATCCACGTTAAACCTCCAAGTAGGCGGTTAGCTACAACTTTATATATTGCCATATTGTCAAGCAATTAAATTTTAGATTTTAGATTTCATCACAAGAGCATTAACCAATCCCCAATCCCCAATACTTCATAGTTGAATGAAAAATTTGCTCTTACTTTTGGGAATACTTGATTTATTCCCTTGAATAATCTAGAACTTAGGCATTATTAATATGAAACGGATTAAACCATTCCTATATTTTCTAGCCCTTTCTTTACCTTTGGGGTTGCTTTCTGCTTTAACAACACAGGTACAGGCTCAGTCATACCATCCCAATAAAACTTGGCAAATTAGTCAAGCATTTAAGCCCCCGCAGCGAGGAAAACCTCCTGCAAGTGCTGGTGGCTCTACTCGCGGCGGCTCTTGCCTAATAGGGAAAAAACTAATAACTCCCTTAATACCTCAAGATAAATTAGGGCTGACATTTGCTCAACGTCCAACATTTTTCTGGTATGTACCTCCATCTCAAGTTAAAACAGCTAAGTTTGCGCTGCTAGCTGAAGACCAGAGTGTATTTTATGAAACATCTTTTACACTTTCCGATAAACCCGGAATTATTAGCTTCAAACTTCCTGAGAGTTCCCCCGGACTTACTGTAGGTAAAACTTATCACTGGTATCTAACAATTGTTTGTAATACTCAAGACTCCAGTGGAAATCCGACTGTAGATGGTTGGGTGGAACGCACTCAACCAGACTCATCGTTGTCGCAAGCTTTAGCAAAGGCAAATTTGTACAAGTTGCCCACTATCTATGCCGAAGCAGGGATTTGGCATGAAGCGCTGACTAGTTTGGTACAGCTACGCCGAACTGAGCCAAATAATTTTAAAGCGAGGCTAGATTGGAGACAATTTTTGAAATCAGTTGGCTTAAGTGCGATCGCATCAGAACCATTAATCGATTGTTGCACATCTACTAAAGCAGGGCATTGAGCCGAGGGAGTCCAATACTCACCTCTTGTACAGACGCGATTCATCGCGTCTCCACACCTAACTCAGCACTAAATCTTATGTGGGCAAAGCTGAAACCGCAGATTTGGCAATGGCGAGGTGTTTTACTTGCTGTTCCCAATATTACAGCCTTGGTAATTGCAATCCGCTTGACTGGATTACTGCAATTGCTGGAATTGGCAGCACTAGATCAATTTTTTCTTCTCCGTCCGCAAGAACCGCCTGATACCCGCATTGTCATTGTTGAAATTAATGAGGCAGATGTCCGCAAACAAGGTCAGTGGCCTATGTCTGATGGAAAACTTGCCAGTGTATTAGAGAAAATCAAAAAGCAACAACCCAGAGCGATTGGTTTAGATATTTATCGTGATTTACCTGTCAATCCCGGTCATCAAGACTTACTTAAGGTGTTTAATTCTACTCCCAATTTGATTGGAGTCCAAAAAGTCTCTGATACTGTTGATAGTTCGGCGGTTGATTCGTCTCCAGAACTTAAAAAACTTCATCAAATTGGGTCAAATGATTTACCCATAGATGGGGATGGCAAAATTCGGCGATCGCTATTATATGTAAATTTAAATGATGGCGATATCCTTGAAAGCTTTGGGTTAAAACTGGCATTGTTGTATTTGAAACCCGAAGGCATTACCGCCAAGCCAGCAGCAATTAACTCGAATTATTTGCAGTTAAATCGTGGTATTTTCCCGATTTTTGAGGCTAATGATGGGGGTTATATCCGAGCAGATGCGGGCAGTTACCAAGTACTTTTGAACTATCGAGGACGGATACAACAGTTTACTAAAGTCTCTCTCACCCAATTGCAAGATAACTCTATCTCACCCGATTTAATGCGAGACAAGGTGGTATTAATTGGTGCTACTGCTGAGAGTTTAAAGGATTTATTTTATACGCCTTACAGCAGCAATGTATTGACTGACCCGGAACGGATGGCGGGTGTAACAATTCATGCTAATTTGATTAGTCAAATTTTAAGTTCGGCTATAGAAGGTCGCCCGTTGATCAAGTGTTTACCTGAGCCACTAGAATGGCTATCAATTTTGATTTGGTCAATTATTGGCGCTAGTTTGTGTTGGCTGCAACGCCATAATAGCAACCAGAATCTCATGGCTGTTAGTGTTTTTATCGCAGGTGGCGGTTTAATTGGTGGTAGTTTTCTGGCATTTTTGGCTGGTTGGTGGATTCCTGTTGTTCCTTCATTACTGGCATTTGCTGGTTCTGCGATCGCACTTACTCAGTATATTGCCCAAAGTGCTACCGAAATGCGAAAAACTCTCGGTCGCTATCTAACTGATGAAATAGTTGCCAATATTCTAGAAACTCCTTCTGGGTTAAAGCTGGGAGGAGAACGCAGAAAAGTTACAGTTCTCGTATCTGATTTAAGAGGATTTTCGGCTTTTTCTGAACAATTGCCACCGGAAGAAGTAGTTAAGATTTTGAATCTTTATTTGGGAATAATGACTAATGTGATTAACCAGTATAAAGGCACGATTAATGAGTTTATGGGTGATGGAATTTTTGTGGTATTTGGTGCGCCAATTAGTCGCAAAGATGATTCTCAAAGAGCGATTGCCTGTGCTATTGCCATGCAATTGGCAATGGAACAAGTAAACGAACAAAATCAGCAAATGAATTTCCCGATTCTCGAAATGGGAATTGGGATGAATACAGGCGAGGTTGTGGCGGGAAATGTTGGTTCTCAAAAACGCGCTCAATATACAGTTGTTGGCAGTCATGTTAATTTAGCTGCCCGAATTGAATCTTACACCGTGGGAGGACAAATTTTAATTTCCGAAAATACTTGTAAAGATGCCAATATTGACCTTCAAATTGCTGGACAACTACAAATAGAACCCAAGGGAATGAAGCATCCTGTGACAATTTGTGAAATTCGTGGTATTGGCGGTAAATATAATTTATTCTTGCCTGAAGATGATGATAAAATGGTGACTCTCCATCAAGAAGTACCTGTAAAATACACCATTTTGCAGGGAAAACATTCAGCTGGAGCAGTATTTCTGGGAGCATTGGTTAGCCTATCGGAAAAAGGGGCGCAGATGCGATCGTTAGATTCTTTAGAACTATTGAGCAATCTCAAACTCAAGCTATTGATTGAAACAGAACTGGCTACAGAAGAAGAACATATCTATGCCAAGGTAATGCAACAGTCTAATGTTGACGAGCATCATTTTCTGCTTCGGTTTACAGCCGTTCCCCCAAAAGCGATCGCAATTTTCAATGCACTCCGTCAGACTGGGTGAGATGAATGTATGTAAATAAGTTCAACCGAAAAAGTAGATAATTCAGCTTTTTTTCAAACAGTAACAATTGTTGCCGATCTAACCAGGCGATCGCGGTAAGATTTTGGACTTAAGTCAGATCCAACTCCAATAAATACTTAATAATTTGTAATTCAGGGTACAGAGTAAATAATTTTACTTTTGGGTATACAAAATATAATTTCTTGTCAAACTGAGATTCAATTACATCCAACAGACCAATGACGAACGTAAACAACTTTCAAAAACTAGTAGAACTTGCAAATGAATATGGGATTATTTGCCAACCAACACCAGAAGAATGCTTGATTGCATCCTTACCTGGAGAGGATGATTTTTTATTAGCTTTTACTTGGTCTGGCGCAGTTGAAGGAGAGCCGCCAGAGCATGAATTAATCGCAATTAGTGTACAGGATATAGTCAAAGAAGTTACTGTTGCAGCTTGGCAGATTCCTTTTTATTTATTTGGAAACGTTTTAAGACAAGCTCAAATGCTTGTTGCTGCCCACAAAGATTTTGTTAGCTAAGAGACAAGCCATATCTCAAAACTGCTATCCCTGTCAACTGTCTGTGGCAGGGATTTTTATTTCAACTACTGCTTTAAAGATTTATAAAATATAATCTGTTGAAAGTAAAAAAAGAAACAATTAATCTGTTCTTTTATTAATTTTTTTAACTATTTTAATTTTCTTAACTTTCTTAACGGTCTTAACTGTCTCTTAATGTAATTATTTAACTTTTTTCTCTTCTCTTATATATTAGTATAAAATATTGCTTAAATTTATTTATAAACAGAAATAGCAACAATATAGAGTAACTACTTTCAATGCTATTTATGTAAAATATATACGCTAGAAGAATCTGTGCAGATCAGGAAAATAAATCAAGAATAATTACATAGCTAAAGAGTAAAATTTACGACTTAGTATTCCAGCTAGTATTATTTGTTTTTTTAAAGCTTAAGTAATTTTTTCTCATATTTATCTGCTTGCAAGTTAAATGAAATCATGGTTATATCAAGTTAACGACCAAACTCTAAATTGCAGTTAGCTTGATAGCTATTTAATAGATAGTGAAGTTTAATGTGACTCTTGTCAGATCAAGTTCGGTAACTACTAGTTATTAAAATAACTGCACATTTATACATCTTTGTATCTATGCGTCAGTTCTAATAAAAAGTTTTCAATCGGACATGATATCAATCGGCATAGTGGGTCAAGAAGAAAATTCAAAGCCTTATATATCAAATAGTATTCCTGTCTAAAGGCAAAAAGAAACATATTTGGTTGTCAAGTCCAATCCATAGAAATTTAAGCAAGAAAGGAAAAAACAAATGGTCACTTATCCCATAGTATTAATTCCAGGATTAGCAGGATCGAGGCTAAAAACATTAGTAAAAGGTGTGGCGACACCAAAAGGGGTGACAAGCGGTAAACTTTGGCTCGGTCTAGATATGGCACCACCGGCGGATGATGAAGAGGATGAAGTAGATTTGGAAGTAAATGAAGAAACAGATGTGCAATCTCTGCCATCAAATATAGTCGGATTGAATGTATCAGCATCTGATATCGAGTCAGATGAATCTACCGAGCATCCTCGTGTAACGAATTGGAAAAGGCATCTGAAATTGAAGGATGATGACGGCATAACTCCAGAAGTAGAAGAAAACAGCATATTAAATGAATTTAATCGACCGCTAGATGGATTAGATGGAATTAGCAATTTATTTGTTAATCGCAATAACGTAGAATTAGTAGCGGCATCAAAGCCAGATATCAAAAAAGTCAACTATTTTTTGGAATTAGTAAATGCGTTGTTAGACACTAAAGAGTACTCAGCACCCAAAAATTTGCTAGCTGCTCCTTATGATTGGCGAACATCTCCAAAAGGTTTGGAACAACGATACAAATATTTCTCTAATCTCAAGAGTGGCATAGAGACATTATACACAGGTAACGGTAATACTCGTGTGGTAATAATAGCCCAGAGTCTAGGAAATAGGGTGACGCAATATTTTTTAGAGTGGATCAAAAAAGATAATGCATTGCTAGGACAAGCGTGGATAGATAAACATATAGAACGATACATAGCAGTTAGCGCACCGTGGCTAGGCGCGCCACTAGCAATTCGTCTGGTGTCAACAGATGATGGATTTGCTTTAGGAGGAGCAAAATTATCAGGCATTAAAAAAGCCTTACAATCTTTTTCTAGTATTCCTTGGCTATTACCGATAACAGAGGCGAACTACACATATTTCAACACACAAGGACAATTTGGGTTTATTAGAAAAGAAGGTGTTAATCCAGGACAATCAGTAGATCCCAACAACTACACATCAATAACAATCGAAGATACGTTAAAACTTGGAGGAGCCGTAAATACGACCCTGAAATATATAACCAATCATTATCAAAACGATCATAATTTCAGTAAAGGAGAATTCGGAAGTAAAGCGGTAAAAAGCCCACCTGTCAAGAACGTAGATGTTATTTATTCAACAGGTTTTAACACACCAGTAGGAGCATACTACTATCAAGAGAATGGAGAACTGAAAGTAGCAAATTACTTGGGTAACGAGACAGAAAAATTATTACCTGTGGACGATGGAGACTTCATTGTAGTAAACGGAGTAAGAATGGAAAAAGCGGATAAAACAAAACAGCTGATATCAGATGATGGAATAACTAATTCAGGAGATGGAGTAGTCCCTTATGGCAGCTTGGCATTCTTTAAGAGATGGGAGGCAAACCCAGCTGTACCAAACCAAACAATAACTGCATATCCATTCGTTAAGACTGAACCAAGTGCTGATCCTGAAGATAAATTAGTTAAATTAGGGATTGATTTCAGTCACAACTCAATTATACGACACCCAGATGTGATCAAATTAATCTTCAGTATCTTGGAGTTGGCGGTACTAGAAACATTCCCAGTACCTGTTAAGTCATAAATTTTCAGAAGCTCGAATGAAGGATTACAGTCAGGATTTTAGTCGTAGATTCGAGGACTAAAATTCCTACTACTAACTGAGCATCATATACAGCAGATTGCCACTTGCTGAGGCACAGAATAATCGTAAGGGCACAAACAACATGTTGTTTGTGCCCCTACCTGTTGCTTTATTTATCTGAAATACGCTATAATTCGGCTCATAAGTTGTCACAAGGTCTAAAACCACTGTAACTCAAAAAATTAAAGCTATAGTAACTACAACTCTTTCTATGTTAACTACAGAAGAAGCTGTAGTTAATAACGTTTTTACTTTAATAAGTAACGCTTAAGCTGTTGTTACTACTGATTAAACAGGAGTTATGAGTAATGAAAGTGTTATAAATAACACTTAAATTGTTTTTACAACAGAAGAAGCTGTAGTTAATAAAGTTCCTAGTTTGATAAGTAAAACTTAAGTTGTTGTAACTACGGCTGAAGTTATACTTATAAAGGCTTTCGTCGTGTGAGTTGGAATGAAGTTTTAAGGGTAATTAGCGATCGCATCTATACTATACCAGGTTTAAAAGCTCGCGCAGTTGAAAAAAATCTGAATCAACTCTCATTTTTCAGCTTTAACATTTCCATCAAGACTACCGCAGATATGAGCATCTCTGCGGTAGTTTTAAGTTAATGCCTATTAAAGTAGAGCAAAGCCTAGCTTAATTTGCTACTTTTTGTTATCCCCAATTCTAGAATATTGAGAGTTTTTATACTCAACTAACCCATTTCTTGCACCACAGTCAACATGAAATTAATCCGTTGCTCAAAGTCTAGATTTTTGATTAATGCGATAAACTCGTCTGTTTCACCAGGTAGTTGATAGTCGGACGGTACTGGAATGATGGTTCCATTTTCCATTCCTTGTGCAAGCATAAACCAAACGTCTAATCTGGCATTGGCAGTTAGAGCATTATAGGATTGGCTGATATTGTTAGCTGCACCATTAATAATGTCACGTTGTGCTTGCAGTTGCTCTTCATGAGACAAGTCTAGAAATTGGTCAAACACTGCTTGAGCAGGAACTTCGATCCTTGGAGGAGGTGCAGGCTTTAGCTGATCTTTAAGATCCAAGTAACCAAACCAAAGTAAGGCTAACTGAGTATCTACATCAAAGCGTTTAAAAGTTTCTAAAGCTGGTTTTATTTTTTCAGTATTTTCATCAATTGTGTAAGTCATAAAAAACTCCAACAAAGTTAAGGTTATTTTGATTTCCTCAGTTATTTACTAAGAAAATTTGCTTTCAGTAGCTTCATATAAGTTAACGAACAAATAAAGATGCATAACCCTACTTAGGGTATAAATAGGAGTCATTACATAAGACAGATATAGATAACTGAAATTGCTAGTTACAAAAATGTCCACTTCGATGTATGGGAAGCAACGATAAATGTTAAAACTTTAAGTAACAACCGTGACTAGAAGCGATGCCTCCGGCGGGCTGCGCCAACGCACGGTTGGAAAAACAAACCTAATATTCTGTTGCCAAACATCTCAACCAACACCATCCGTAACTGCTACCCTAAAATTAATGTCACCCCAAAACTTGCCCTCATGTCCGCCGCCCAAGATTTTGAACTCCCAAAAGATGTAATATTTCCTCCAGGAGACTTATATAGTGACGAACCGCCCTTGGAAAGTGAATTACATCTACGCCAAATAATTTTGCTACTACAATCTTTGGAATTGTGGTGGAAAAATCGCAATGATTTTTATGCTGCGGGTAATCTGACCATTTATTACAGTCCCCACCAGCGTAAATCAGAAGACTTTCGGGGGCCAGATTTTTTTGTCGTCCGGGGATGCGAACGTAAAGTCCGTAAAAGTTGGGTAGTATGGCAAGAAGACGGCAAATATCCCAATATCATTGTAGAGCTTCTGTCTGAGTCCACAGCAGCCATTGACAAGGGTCTAAAAAAACAAATTTTTCAAGATATTTTTCGCACTCCCGAATATTTCTGGTTTGACCCAAATAATTTAGAATTTGCTGGGTTTATCTTAGTTGGGGGTACTTATCAACCCATAGAATCTAACTCTCAAGGTTGGTTGTGGAGTCAGCAGCTAAGTTTATACTTGGGCGTTCATGAAAATAAATTGCGTTACTTTACCCCTGAAGGAGAGCTAATTCCCACACCTGAAGAATTTGCTCAACAACAGGTGCAACGTGCCGATCAACTAGCAGCAAAACTGCGAGAATTAAATATTGATCCTGACAATTTTTAAAGTCAGGGTAGTTCCGATAATTTTTAATTCAAAAAACATCAAGTAGTATATTCGGCGTTAATCCTCACATAGTCGTAACTCAAATCACAACCCCAAGCTTTACCCACACCATAACCATTACCAACGTTAACGGAAATTAACACCGTATCTTCTTGGAGATAAGCACTTGTCGCTGCTTTTTTCAAATAAGTACTCGCTGCTGCACGATCAAAAGTTAAGGGTTGCCCATTTTCTAACATTAAGAAATTTCCCAGCTTGATTTGCAGGTTTTCTTGCTCAAAGGGTATACCTGCACGTCCGGCGGCGGCAGCGATGCGTCCCCAGTTGGGATCTCGTCCAAAGATTGCAGATTTAACTAAGGATGAGCCAGCAATGGTTTTAGCTATTTGTCGGGCTGAAATTTCATCATGGGCCCCTGTTACTTCCACTTCTATTAGACAAGTTGCGCCTTCACCATCACGAGCGATCGCTTTGGCTAAATGCTGACAAACTGCTGTTAACATCGCCTCTAATTTCTCTGCTTCTGCGCCCCATTCGATAATTGCTGGGGTGCGAGATTGACCGTTTGCCAAGGCGATTAAGCTGTCATTGGTGCTAGTATCACCATCCACAGTAATGGAATTAAAGCTTCTATCAGCCGCCCTTGCTAACATTTGTTGCCAAAGGGCTGGCGAAACCACAGCATCACAAGTAACAAATGCTAACATGGTTGCCATATTGGGATGGATCATGCCCGAACCTTTGGCAATGCCACCAATTCTGACAGGGCGCTCATTTATGGTTGTCTCTAGGGCAATGGATTTTGTGACTAAATCTGTAGTGATAATTGCTCCGGCGGCGGCATCTGAACCTGTTGCTGATAATGCTGCTACTACCTTGGGAATCCCACTTCGCAAAGCATCCATCTTAATTCTTTGACCGATTACGCCAGTAGAAGCTAATAAGACAGATTCAGACGAGATGTTCAGGGCTTGGGCTATTGCTAGAGCAGACTCTAGAGTATCAAGGTTGCCTTGAGATCCTGTAGCGGCGTTTGCTTGTCCAGCATTGCAGAGGATGGCACGAGCGCTTTGTTTGGCTTGCAAGCGTTGGCGACAATATTCTACACAGGCAGCTTTGACTTGACTAGTGGTAAATACACCAGCTGCGATCGCTTCCACCTCTGAGAATATCAAAGCTAAATCCGGCAACCCCGAAGGTTTCAACCCTGCGGTAATTCCTGCCGCCTGATACCCCCTTGGTGCTGTGATGCCACCTGTGATTCTTTGCCAATCTGCCATTTTCTTCTCTCTAAACTATCAGGTTGGATAAATCAATTTGTGCTTTAAAAAAGTGCGAAGTATTGAGACGCGAAAAATCTGTGTCTGTACAAAAGGTGGGAGTTTCCCCCAATTCCCAATCCCCAATTCCCAATTTTCAATTCCCATTGTGAGTTTATTTGCTGATGGCAATAATAATGCACCAGTTGGCGATTAGCATAATTGTTTTTACCTTTCTTATGACGAAAGACAAATGAAAAAAGAGAGCAACTTAGGTCGCTCTCCAGATCGTTACGGTACATCTTTTACTTACAGTATCTATTTTATAATCTAAGGGTTAATACTTATTTATTAAGATTTTTTCTAAAAATTTGACGAGCTTTTACCGTAAATACCGCAACACAAGATAAAAAAGAGAGCTACTTAGGCAGCTCTCCAGATCATCAGGGTGCATCTACTTACCACAGCATACCATTTTGGGTATGCGGGTTGTCACCAGGTTTTATATAAAGATTTGGTAAAGAAATACGGGAAAATACTTACTTGGGAATGGGGAATTGGAAATGGGAAATGGGGAATTGGGGAAAGACTTACTGTAAGTATCTCTGCCCTTCACCCAATAATCTTTAAAACCCTTACTGAACAGTAATTACGAATTACGAATTACGAATTACGAATTACAAATTACGAGGCGTTCAGTTTTTTCTCCACCAATTCGTTAGTCAGCTTAGGATCGGCACGTTTGGCTGTCTTTTTCAAAACTTGTCCGACAAAGAAGCCTTTGAGGTTGGTGTTACCGTTGCGATACTTTTCTAGTTCTTTGGGATTGGCAGCTATGACTTCATCAACAATGGGTTCTAGTACACTAGGATCGGTGATTAACTCAAGACCTGCAAAGGCTTTTTCAGGAGAAATCCCATTGAGCAAATCTGGCAACTTTTCTTTAGCTTGAGCATTGCTAATTTTGCCGGTTTCAATGCGGTTAATGATCTCAGCTAAATTGGTGGGAGTCAGCCCAATTTGAGTAATATTGAGTTTTTGCTTATTAAGGTAGGCGGCGATATCTTGAGTAATCCAGTTTGCAGCAGCTTTGGGATTTGCTCCAGATGCGATCGCAGTTTCAAAGTATTCTGTTACTGGACGATCTTCTGTCAATACTCGCGCATCATAAACTGAAAGCCCCAACTCATTTTCATAATGATGGCGTTTTTGGGCTGGTAATTCTGGTAATTCGCTACGCCATTGCTCTAATTGAGCATCTGTCACCTCAATTGGTGCTAAATCTGGTTCGGGGAAGTAGCGGTAATCGCTAGAACCTTCTTTTACCCGCATACTACTTGTGCGTTGAGCGCCTTCTTCCCATAGCCGAGTTTCTTGGATAATGCGCTCACCTGCTTCGATTGCGGCAATTTGACGCTCAATTTCGTAATCAATCGCCCGTTGGATGGCGCTGAAGGAGTTCATGTTTTTAATTTCTACCTTAGTGCCAAATTCCTTTCGTCCCACAGGACGCACAGAAATATTAACATCGCAACGCAGAGATCCTTCTTGCATATTCCCATCACTCACGCCGAGATACCGGACAATCCGGCGTAACTCTTCGGCATATTCAGCAGCTTCTAATCCAGAACGCAAATCAGGTTCCGAGACAATTTCTACTAAGGGTATACCTGCGCGATTGTAGTCTACCAGAGAATAAGAAGAACCAGAAAGGCGATCGCTACCAGCATGTACCAATTTCCCAGCATCTTCTTCCATGTGCAGACGTGTGATACCAATACGTTTGCGAGTTGGATTGCCTTCAGCATCTACCAATTCTATTTCTAACCAACCATGTTCTGCGATCGGTAGATCGTATTGAGAAATTTGGTAATTTTTGGGTAAGTCAGGATAAAAATACTGTTTCCGGTCAAACTTACTATATCTAGCAATTTGACAATTCAGTGCCAAACCAGTTTTGACAGCGTATTCTAATACTTTTTCATTGAGTACAGGTAAGACCCCAGGTAAGCCCATGCAAATCGGGTCAATGTTAGTATTTGGGTCAGCACCAAATGCAGTAGAGCTATTAGAGAAAATCTTGGTCTTGGTACTCAGCTGACAATGGGTTTCTAGACCAATAATCGCTTCATACTCAGTTTTTACAGTTGTAGCAGTCGTCATAATATCACTAATTTCGGCATAATCCTTGTAGTGGTACTATTGTAGCGGCGTATTGACTTGTGCTGAAGACGGTTATTTGGGCGAGTAATGCTTACCGTCATAGGCTTGAAAAGCAAATTACAAAACTAATATGTCTGTTACGAGTGATTAAACGTCGCTTTATGTATGCGAGACAATCCAGACCTGATATCGCCTCCGATTGTCCTGAAAGATTGAATTGGGAATTTATCAAATATATCTGGTCATACCCAATTGTTCGCTGTCCTGAATTTTAGAAAAACTTAGTCAACTAACATCAAACCAGCAAGTTATTATTCTCAACCAGCCCAGGGAAACCAAAAATTTCTTACATAAAATTTCCCAGTAATAAATCAAAACCTCAGCCATAAATTAGCACTCAATGATTCTTAGTGCTAATTCTTGAATAAGATTTAATACCTATAATATATAGCAAGGGACTGGGGATTAGGGACTGGGGACTGGGTGAAAAGTCTTTTTGCTTTTTGTGTCTAAGTTTCATTATCTGTTGATGTCCTAACCACCTTAGCTGTTGCTATACTATATATTAAAACTATACTTTTTATAGATACTAACTTATTTATAAAATATTATGCTATATAAAAATTAAAGCTTTCCTGGAAGTAATTAAAAATTGGCAGTACTAAGTATGAAATACACTTTTGATATTGTTGGAGTCTCTCCACTTTTACAGTTTTTTAATCATCAGCAGCAAAATGGGCACAAACCACCGCACCAAGGCGTAGAATACTTGGGAATGCATACATGTACGCTAGATACGTTTCTAGAATCGGTTGAACCCGTTCCAGCCAAGTGGGGTTGGAATTTAGATCAAGTAGTAGATACCGTGATTCAGTTTTGGTTGAACAACTCAGACAGTATTAGCTATTGGAAAGTATCTTTAAGTAATGCTGGTAAAGATAATTTACTAGTCGCAAGATTGGCGGATATAACCGCCTTACAAGCTGAATTTGAATCCTTGCTAGATAAGGAGTGGTAAAAAGATAGCTACATAGGAGTATGAATTGCTCCATTTATAGCCTAAATCATTACTTTTGTCAGTTATTCTCATTTTCAAGTATTTTGAGAATTTTGAGATATAAATTTTCTACTCTTTTAGTCTGAACTTCACCAAATGATGCATAGTGACTTAAGCTAGGAGCGCCATTTACTTCAATGATTGTATAATCTCCGATTGGTAACGTTATATCACTAGTCAGAATGTCCACGCCTGCTAATCTCAGTTCCATATCTTTTGTAATACTTACTGCTAATTTTTTAAAATCAGGATGGATAGTTTCTGTAAAGTCTACCGCCTCGCCTCCAGTCGATAAATTTGCATTATCTAAAAGATAGACAATATTATTCTTAGGTATAACACTACTAAAATTTAACTTCCGTCTTTGCAAGTTCTTTTTAATTCTATAATCTTCAAAATCTATAATTTCTTTTCTACCATTTTTGATAAAACTTTCTTGCTTCTGTTGCATAAGTTCTAAAACATTAGATTTACCATCTCCCGTTATCAATAGAGGAATTCTTTGATATGCCGAAACTACTTCATCATCAAGTACTACAATTCGATAGTCATTGCCACTATAAAATCGCTCAACAATAAAACCTGAAACTTTTTGCAATATTTTCTTAGCTACTTGATAATATTCTTGCCTATTATGGATTTTTGTTACAAAAATACCTTGACTGAGATTAATCGGCTTGACAATTACGGGAAATCCTAACTCTTTAGCATAAGCGAATCCTGCATCTATATTTCTGATATTAACTATTTCTTCGCATAATTCTTCACTAAAAAAGGTTTTTCCTTCAGTAACTTTGTAGCCAAAATGATTCAAAAAAAAGCTGGAAACACTTTTGTCTTTAGCTATTGCTGTGGAACCAGAAGAGTTAATACTAAATCTGGTAGTCCGAAAAAAAGTTTTATTTCCATTTCTAAAGGTAATCAGTCCCATAAAGGGGCATTCTGGGTCTACTAAAACTACTGCTCCTATTTCTTCTGCTACTTTTTGAATTATTGATGTTAAAAATGGTGTTTCCATTATCATAACTATAATTTAACCGGGAAATTTTAACTTTTCTAGGGTAATTAGTCAAGATTTTATAAATTAAACAATTACACTATGTATTGTTCCTATAACTATGGGAAAAGCTTAATAAAAATTTATTTATTATCTATAAAAATTAGGAATTACGCATTGACATAAAATACTAAATATGAATGTTTTGAAAAACTATATCTGTCGTAAAGGCATAGCAGTACTATGTCCCTAAATTGCAGGTATATTTACCATCAATAATTCATAAAACCTGAAACAACCTATTTTCGTAAGTTCATAGCATGATTAATTTGTACAGCGCGTAAGTTCTAAAAATTATGAAATTTTAATTGTTATCAAGTATTTATAAAAAACATAAATGTCTACAATAAAACTTTACCGTAGGCGTGTAGCCCGCCAGAGATATCGCATTGCTCGAAAACAAGAGTGTATTGCCGCCCATTAATTGTATACACGGTAATGTTTGTTTACAGATCGAGTTTTAATAGTTCTTTTTAAGACACTGGATTTAGTTTTACTACTGATACTGATTTTACTGATGTGTATGCATAAAAATCATGTAAACCCAATATTTGCCAAACTTTCTGCTTGAGGATTGTTGTTTGCTGAAAACCATTGCAAATTAAGGCTTTGAGATTCATCGCTATCTACAAATTGCAACTTAGTTGGTCTAAAATATAGCGCTAAGTGTTGACAACTTATTAATAATCGAATAACAAGGTGGCAGCAGCATTAAAAAAAGCGTTAGTGCATTACTACCTAGAAACTAATTAACGTCCTTCATTAAACTTCATACGGTTAACATCATTATGCCAGAAAATACGGGTATCCAAGCTTCTAAATCAGACAATCAAGGTATTGCTTATAAAGAACGCCTCAATTCTTGGGCGATCGCTCGTCAGCTTCCTAATACGCAACGAGAAATTGTGGCTCGCTTCCGCAGTCGTTCTGATGCAGATGGCTACATGCGACACCTCCCTCAAGAAATACCAAATGCTTCCTACATGGTGGTTTTTGATTGTCAACGCGAAGCATCTGTGATTTAAAGCACAAATTTAGGCAACAGACCTATCTGGAAAATAGGGAACAGAGAAAAAGATTTTTGTACTAAATTGTGTTCGTGTAGGGGGTGCTTTGTCCTTGCTCTGTTCATCAGCTTCTTTTTGCACTATTGTGCTGAAAAGGGAAGGGTTAAGGGGAAAATTCAATCCCTTTAACCCTTGTTTTTAATCTATTTTTTATATTGATTGGCATAGCTAGTTTAAAAGTAGGAGTATAAAAACTCTGGGTTTGGGTGTCTCAACACTTGTTAAAGAATTCCAAATGCAACGCCGATAGCGTACCCTACCAGAAGCAACCTACGCGCAGCATTTCTTAAATAGCGTCATAACCCGTCAGAAATATCCCTTACAACTTCAGATTGCAATTCACGCTTCATTTAAAAATTCTGGATGTTGTCAACAAGCATAATATACAAATATTTTAAGCTAACAAAATTCAGTAATTGCCCCCTTGCCATTGATATTTTAGATTACTTAAAAGTAAAAGTCAGTGCAATAAGCCCTGAAACTACTTGAGGGTTAATAAGTGATTAAACAGCAACGATATAAATGGTTAAAAGCTGTGATATTTTTCCGCAAACGAAAATTACTAGCTTTGTTGCTGGGGATTTTCTTCTCAATCTCTGTAGTGCTACTCTGCCAGAGACTTTTAATCCAAACTCCGGGGTCGTTAACACAAGTAGTATTGATAGCAGGGTTCTTGGTTGTTGTCTCGCTGACATTATCAATCTGTTTTGCCCTGGCAATGAAAGCAATAAATCAAGAGTTAACTCACAAGATTTTTGAGCAGAAACAAGTAGAACTTGCCTTGCGCGATCGCGAAAATCGTCTGCGCCAGTTACTAGAAAGCGTCAAAGTCATCCCTTGGGAATTAGACTTGAAAACTGGGCGATTTATTTACATTGGGGTGCAAGCGGTAAACTTGCTAAATTATGCGATCGCAGAATGGTACGAAGAAAACTTTTGGATCGATCATCTGCATCCAGACGATCGGGAAAAGTCCGTTCGTTTTCACCAACAAGCAACTGCTAAGTGTGAAAATCACGAGTTGGAATACCGAATGTTAGCAGCCGATGGGCGAGTTGTTTGGCTGCGAGAGGTTGTTACCGTAGTTGAACCAGCAGAAACTCCTATGACGCTGAAGGGGTTTATGTTTGACATTACTAATTTAAGACAGGTTGAAGAAACCTTGAGACTGAAAGAGAGGGCACTTGCTGCTACCAGTAATGGAATTATTATTGCCGATGCCAAACTTCCTTGTAATCCGGTTATCTACGTCAACTGTGCCTTTGAGCAAATAATAGGCTACAGTGCTACTGATCTGATTGGGCAAAACTGCCGATTTTTGCAACGCGCAGATATACAGCAATCATCACTCAATGAACTGCACTCATCTCTTCAAGATGGAACAAGTTGTAAAGTTATTTTCCGCAACTATAGCAAAGATGGTATCTTGTTCTGGAATGAACTGAGTGTTTCTCCCATACATGACGAAAATGGCAAATTAAGCCACTTTATTGGAATTCAAACAGATATTAGCCACTGCAAGCAAGCTGAAGCTAGCCTGCGTCGGCAAGCCCTCACTTTTGAAAATATGCATGATGGCGTAATTATCACAGATTTAACCGGAAATATTGTTGACTGGAATCCTGCTGCCGAAAGCATATTTGGCTATACCAAAGCCGAAATTTTGGCTAAACATATCAGTATTTTACATCAGCCGGAAGTATCCACAACATTAAGCGCCAAAATTCTCGAAAAAATTAAGCAGCAAGCACGCTGGTCAGGGGAAATACACTTTCTTCGTAAAGATGGCACTAAGGGAATTAGCAAAACAACCGTAGTCCCTTTACAGGATGAACAAGGAGAAGTTATTGCCACTGTTGGCATCAATCACGACATTACCGAAAATAAACGCGCTAAAGAAGCATTGCAACGGCAATTGCATCGCACCCTACTACTTGAACAAATTACTCAAGAAATTCGTCAAAGTCTTGACACCAGCAAAATCTTTGAGACGGCTGCTACCCAAATTGGACAAGCGTTTAAAGTCGATCGCTGTTTAATCCATTCTTACATTAGCGACCCCATTCCCCAAATTCCCTTAGTAGCACAGTATAATGGACTTCCCTCCTGCTCAGTGTTGGAATTAGAAGTCTCCATGACTAACAATCCCCATGCAGAGCAGATGATGGCACAAGAAAGTGCGATCGCTTCGCCGGATGTGTATGCCGATCCTTTACTTCAGGAAACAGAAGCTATCTGCCGAGAAATTGGGCTAAAGTCTATGCTGTCAATTCGCACTTCCTATCAAGGAGAACCCAATGGTGCGATCGGTTTACATCAGTGCAGCTACTTTCGCCAGTGGACACCAGACGAAATCGAATTACTAGAAGCAGTGGCGGCTCAACTGGGTATTGCTCTAGCACAGGCTTACTTACTGGAACAAGAAACACGCCGCCGGGAAGAACTTACTTTAAAAAACTTTGCCTTGGAGCGGGCAAAACGTCAGGCTGAAGCTGCAAATCGGGCAAAAAGTGAGTTTTTGGCAATGATGAGCCACGAAATTCGGACTCCAATGAATGCTGTTATTGGCATGACCGATTTACTGCTGGATACTGACCTTACCCCCCAACAGCAAGACTTTGTGGAAACAGTTCGCAGTAGCGGAGATGCTTTACTCACCATCATCAACGACATTTTAGATTTCTCTAAAATTGAGTCAGGAAAGCTGGAATTAGAAGAACAGCCTTTTGATTTGAGAGCTTGTGTTGAACAGGCTATTTCTTTATTAGCCCCTAAAGCTGCTCAAAAAGATATCGAACTAGCTTACCTAATTCAGCCCCAAGTTCCTACTCAGATTATTGGCGATATGACACGTCTGCGCCAAGTCTTGATGAATCTCCTCAACAACGCAATTAAGTTTACCGAACATGGAGAAGTGGTACTTTATGTTGAACTGGGGGCTGGGGATTGGGGTAAACACGGGGAAAATTCCTCTCCTCTGCACCCTTCCCCCTGCCCCTCTGCCTCTTCCAAGTCTCCAATCCAAATTCAATTTGCCATCCAAGATACAGGTATTGGCATCACATCAGAAAAGATAGAGCGGTTATTTCACCCCTTTGCCCAGGCTGATGTCTCCATGACTCGACGATATGGCGGCACAGGACTAGGACTAGCAATTAGCAAACGGCTAAGTAAGATGATGGGCGGCACTCTTTGGGTGGAAAGCCAAGGGTTTGTCGGTGGCAATCCTAGCCCTAGATGGAAAAGTGAAAAATTATTATCATCTTCTTACTCTTGGCAAGGTTCAACATTTTACTTCACCATTACTGCCCAAGTACCGACTCTACTAGAAACTGAATTTATTAATTCGCCGATGCAGCTTGAAGGAAAGCGCGTGTTGATTGTGGATGACAATCTGACCAACCGCAAAATTATCAGCTTGCAAGCAGAGTCTTGGAAGATGGAAACTTATGCTGCCAAATCTGGTAAAGAAGCTTTAGCTCAACTTGCTCAAGGAACACAGTTTGATATTGCCATTTTAGATATGCAAATGCCGGAAATGGATGGTATTAGCTTGGCTCGTCATATCCGCAAGCAATCTGGGTGTCAAAATCTGCCTTTGGTGATTCTCACCTCTTTAGGTAGAGAAGAAACTTCCTCTGACTTTAATGATGTAGAGTTTGCTGCCTCTTTGACCAAACCTATCAAACAGTCTCAACTCCACGATATTATTACACGTATTTTAGGAAATCAGCCAAATCCAGCGAATATTTCTGATTTTCCCTTGTTCGATCGGCATTTAGTCCATCAACTGCCACTGCGGATTCTTCTGGCAGAGGATACGCTTGTTAATCAGAAAGTTGCTTTACTAATGCTACAGAAAATGGGTTATTCAGCTGATGTTGTCACCAATGGGGTAGAAGTACTCAAGGCTTTGCAAAAACAGCCTTATGACGTAGTGTTGATGGATGTCCAGATGCCTGAGATGGATGGGTTAGAAACATCTCGGAGAATCTGTCAAGAATGGTCAGGTTTTCGCCCCCATATCATTGGGATAACCGCTAACGCGATGCGAGGCGATCGCGAAGTCTGTCTTGCTGCTGGTATGGATGACTACATCAGCAAACCTGTTCAGTTCCAAGAATTAGCTCAGGCACTCAGTAAATGCCCACGCCAAAGGAGTCTGGAAGTTACTTTCACAGTCAAACAAGATGAAGGGGGCAGGGGGCAGGGGGCAGGGGATTTGACCCTGGATGATTCGGAGCCATACGAGAGTTCAGGAGAGTTCTTAAATCTAAGATCCGTCTGTTCGCAGCAAGATATAGATGGTTTACCGATTGCATCGGGTAGTCTTCCTCTTGCCTTCGTTGATAAAGTATTGGAACCTTCGCAAAATATCCTCCAAGAAGGGCAAAAGCAGACATTAAAAAGTGACAAAATTGATGCCAAAATTCTTCAATCTTTAAGGAATATGGTCAGAGGAGATCGTGTTGTATTTGCTGAACTGATTGGGTGTTATCTTACAGAAACACCGAAGTTAGTACAAGATATTAGCACAGCGATCGCAACTCAGGATGCCCAGACTGTATGGAAGACAGCCCACCAACTGAAGTCTAGTAGTGCCTCTATTGGAGCGATCGCCTTAGCGCAGGTTTGCAAGCTGTTAGAAGCACAAGGACGTAGCAGTGAATTAGATAACAGCGTAGAATTACTCACGCAATTATACCAGGAATATCAACAAGTTAAAACTGCCTTAGAAAAAGAACTTGCGGAGGAAACGCCATGATAACCACTGCTCAAGAAAGCCAATCTTTAGTTCTAATTGTTGATGATGAGCCTTTTATCCGCATGATACTTCGGCATTTTTTAGAGCGTGAAGGCTATAAAATAGCGGAAGCTCAAAATGGTAGAGAGGCAATAAAAGCTTTTAACCAACTGCACCCTGACATTATCCTCCTTGATGCCATAATGCCGGATATGGATGGGTTCGAATGTTGCACTCATTTGGAACTTCTTGATTGTAGTAAGCACACTCCAGTTTTAATGATTACAGGACTTGAAGATCAAGAGTCAGTCGATCGGGCATTTGCAGTTGGGGCAATGGACTATGTTACCAAACCGATTCACTGGCCAGTTTTGCGACAACGGGTAAAACGCTTGATTCAGCAATCTCAGCTACAGCAAAAACTGGAAACCGTTAATCTGGAATTGCAACGATTAGTTACTATTGATGGATTAACTCAAGTCGCTAACCGCCGACGCTTTGAGGAGTATTTGAACCAAGAGTGGCAACGCCTGAAACGGGAGCAACGGCCACTTTCGCTGATTCTTTGCGATGTTGATTTCTTCAAATTATATAATGATACTTATGGGCATCGAGTCGGCGATCGCTGTCTTCAAGAAATTGCCAAAGCCATCAAAGATATTATTAACCGTCCCGCAGACCTAGTTGCCCGTTATGGTGGGGAAGAATTTGCTGTAATTTTACCTGACACAGAAACCGAAGGGGCAATTCATGTTGCCGAGAAAATTTGCTATGCTGTCCGAACATTGGCCATACCTCATCAAAGTTCCCAAGTTAGTGCTTATGTAACTATTAGTACCGGGTTTACAACAGAAATTCCTCAGCCAGATTCTGACTTGGAAGAAATGATTGCCGCAGCCGATCGAGCATTGTATCAAGCAAAGGCAGCAGGACGCGATCGCTTTGTGCAAAATATTCTAACTACTCAAAAATCACTTTAAGGTTGATACAAATAGGGAGCAGGGGAGCAGGAGGGAAAGAATTAGAGATAAATATATTTGTATCAGGTATTTCGTGAAATGGTATAACACCGTCAAAGCGAGAATTTCCCGCACCGCCTTTTCAAATTTTGGTTTATTGTATTTGGGAGAGTTTAGTTTTTCTGCTGTTATATCATGTCCGCTTGATTACTTATTAAACCAATACGGCTCAGTTAAGGGCTATTGATCAAAAATTTTGGTTTTCGAGACGCGATAAATCGCCGTCTCTACAAGTGTTTTGGTCTTATCTGAACTGTATTGGCTTAAATACAAGTCGTTTACCACCTTCTAGGTTGACTGCAAATTCACCTACCCGATCTCCCTTTAAGGGATGGGGATGACCTATGACTAATTCCGTGACACAATTAGCAGCACCAAGAATAGCTAATGACAAATGACAAATGACAAATGACTAATGACTAATTTAAAAATCCACTCCTCGTTTAAGTTCTACACCTTGATTTGCATAGTGTTTGTGGCAGTAAACCTCTGAATGAACGCTAGCCAAGTCGAAGTAGGCTGGTTGATTTTGACAACGGCCAGTGATGATAATTTCAGTGTCGCGGGGTTTGCGGAGTAAAGCTTGGACAATAGGTTCAACCGGGAGTAATTCTAAATCAACGGTGGGATTGAGTTCATCGAGAATAATAGTTTTATACATTCCAGAGGCGATCGCAACTTTCGCAATTTCCCAACCCCTCTCGGCTTCTACATAGTCTAATTCTTGCCGCGAATTGCGCCAGACAATGGAATCTCCACCGCAACGCTGATGATCCACCACTTCTGGATATGATTGCTGCAAGGCCGCGATCGCTGCATCTTCTGTGTAACCGCTACCACCTTTAAGCCACTGCATAATTAACACACGGGTAGACCCTGGATGATTGATTCCCCTACCAATGGCTTGTAAAGCTTTCCCCAAAGCACTAGTAGACTTACCTTTACCAGCACCAGTATAAATTTCAATCCCTTCCAGAAACAGGGCTTTGGCTGTTGGATGGTGATGAGGTTTCATTTCTGAGTGTAAATCTGCAATATCGAGCAATTTTTGGGGTGCAGCGCGTCCGGTAGCAATGATTTCTAATTCTTGGGGTTTGGATTTTAATGTCTTTACCACTTCATCCACTGGTAGCAAACCCAAATCCAGAACGGGGTTAATTTCATCCAAGACGACAACCGAATATAAACCGCTAGCGATCGCACCTTTGGCGACATCCCAACCCCGCATCGCTTCATTTCGGTCAAAGGTGGTAATTTCTTCTGGGCCAAAAAATTCGGCTCTTCCAGTACGAACCTGGTCTATTAAATGGGGAAATCCACGCTGCAAAGCTGCGATCGCGCCATCTTCGTCATAATCCCGTTCTGGCCCTTTTAAAAAACGCAGTAGTAAAACACGGTTAGAATCACTAGGCGTATTTATTCCCAAGCCAATAGAGCGCAAAACCACCCCCAAAGCCGCTTGGGATTTGCCTTTACCCATACCATCATAGATGTGAATTTGACCAATGAGCCGTTCATGACGCACTTGCGCCGTGCGAATACCGATACCGTTCCTTGTCATCTCTCAAAAACCTATAAGTGGCAGTCTTTAATTTTACCGAAAAGGGGAAAGGGGAATGGGGAAAGGGATCTTAGGGTTCCAGTGACTTAAAAGCTCTTGTTTCAAGTATGGACACTGATTTTTCTCTCTACGAGACGCTAAGAGCGAACGCACTACGTGTCTTAAAAATCTTCTTTTTTATTCTCCATATTTAAAAATAGGGGCTTTATACCTTGTGGGGAAAAGTTCTTTATCCTTTCCTTTCCCCCTTACCCTTTCCCCTTTTCCCCTTTTTGGTAATAATTTTCCCCATCATCATCAATATCCCAGTTATACTCTCTACAGTTAAACCTTACCCTTGACGATTTATGACTGAAAATTGGATGCTTCCGAGGATTTTTCCCTTTGGTGGAATTCTGTTTGACTTTTTATTTGTACTGATTGCCATCCCCATTGAAGCTTATATTTTGAACTATCGACTAAAATTTGACAAAAAAACCAGTATTTTTTATGCCATTTCTATCAATTTGTTTTCTAGTGTAATTGGTTGGTCTATATTTTTTGTAGTAGAACCAATGTTGCCAATCCAGGTGAGAGCAGAATTAATTAATTACATGTTTTTTAATAGTTTCAAATCACCAAATACGCAAGCTTTGCTAATATTGACTGCTTTTATAATTTTCTTTGCTACTTTTTTGATGAAGTTCTTTATTTTAAGGATATTACTATTCTCATTAAATGAGACATTTCCAAAGAAAGAAGAAGAAGTTCAAACCTTTCAACGGCGGCGATGGCGGAGTTTTAGCAATTTGAAATTACAAAGTAACAATTTGCTTATTACTATACTAATGGCAAATTCTCTGAGTTATACTGCTATAACTATTATTCTATTGTTTGGTGCAAAATAGCAAGAATTTACTGCATTAAAATAAAGATGAGTGATTAATTGATCGGGTGTAAGGAGGAAAATGAATACGCTACTTAAAGATGTATTTGGAGTTTTTAAATTTGTTGAAGGGCTTTATGCGGGAATTAGAAAAGTATTAGTTCCACCCAAAGCTTATTCTTGGCAGACATTTATTTATCTGAGTGTTTTCTCTTGGTTACTTTCATATTTTGCGACAGGTTATATTAAAGATGTTATTGCCTTTTTTGGTTGGTTATTTTTAATAACTGGCACAGCTTGGTATACAACTCAAGATCCTTTAAGAGTTCCTGGTACTTTTATGCCAGTTGGGGCAGTAATCACTGGATTTTTAGTAAGTGTTTTTGCGTTCGGAAATCAACAGGATGTAATTACACCAAGAACAATCGTTTTTTGGCCAACAATTTCAGCACTAATTACGGCAATACCAGAATTTATTGAAGGAACTGACACCGACGCTAAAGCTAGAATTCCTAAACCACAAGATCGTCAAAGAATCATAATTTTAGTTGCTAGTAGTATGCTGCTAAGTTGCTGGATTCAGTTTTATTTTGTAATGGATCATTGGTTTCAACAATATCCCAGTTTGCAAGCAGATACTTTTAAACGCAGTACCTTTGTTGTCAGAACAGAAGAACGAGCAAAAATCCCACAAAATGGTGCTGTAATTCTAGAGAAACTTCAACCAATAGTAGTAGAAGAAATAGCTGGACAACCTTGGTCAGAAGTAGAGAGATGGCTGATACCTCAGAAAAATCGGGAACATCAGGTAGTAACTTTGGGTAGAAAAGTAATTCAAAAAAACCTGGGTAAATATGAGGAAAAGGATTTATGGCGTGTTGAACCTCGTGTCTATAATGATACTGGATCTGGATATATATTAGATTTATTAAGTATTTGGAGAGGCCCGAGTTCTAACCCACGGGGCTATTACTTGAAAAAATCTTGTCGGATTAAACAACTTCCAGCAACCGGCAATTCAGGTAATAAGATTACAATTGCAGAAATTGAATGCGATCGCGCCAGTAAATTGATTGCTGGATCGCCGCCTCCGCAGCAGTGATAAGAGATCAGAGGAGGCAGGGGAAAAATGACAAATGACCAATGACAAATGACAAATGACTATTAACAGAATTTTTGTATTGGCAAAGAATGTGTTTCAGGAAGTGGTACGCGATCGCATCCTATATATTATTGGTTTTTATGCGCTAATCCTCGCCACTGCCTTCCGCGTTCTTCCTGAATTTGCAGCTACGACTGAAAACAAGATGCTTTTAGACTTCGGGATGGCGGCGATGAATGCCATCGGGTTAATTGTGACGATATTTATTGGTACGGGACTGGTTAATAAAGAAATTGAAAAACGCACTATTTTAGTGTTAATTGCTAAACCTGTCAGTCGCAGCGAAATTATCGTGGGCAAATACTTAGGTTTATCCGCAGTATTAGCTGTACTTGTCGCCACAATGACAGTAATTTATCTGATCTTTCTGCAATTTAGTAACGTTCCTCATCCAACGGCGAGTATTTTAATCGCTGCAATTTTCTTATTATTGCAGTTGTCATTAATCACTGCTATGGCTATTACCTTCGGTGTTTTTACTGCTTCTCTCCTAGCAACTATTTTAACCTTTGCGGTATATTTAATTGGAAATGTTACCCAAGATTTAGTACAACTAGGTCGTCTGAGCCGCAACCCTGGTATAGAATTTCTAACTCAAGTTTTATTTCTCTTTTTGCCAGATTTATCTAGATTAGATTTGAAAAATGATGCAGTTTATGGTTTGCAAGCCCTCCCTGACACAACTGCACTGATTACAAATGCTAGCTATGGCTTACTTTATAGTGCCATGTTGTTAGCGATCGCTATTTTTATCTTCTCGCAACGCGAATTTTAGTCATTGGGAATTGGGAATTGGAGTAAACAGCAAGTTATTCTCTTGTGACGAATGACGAATGACGAATGACAAATGACGAATGACAAATGACAAATGACAAATGACTAATAAATCATTATTTGAGGTTGCTTAATTGTGCCATCAGGCATGATAGTATCTCGAAACCTTGCAGAAATTAGCTTTGTCTGCCAAAGGTTTGCTTTACTCAAGTTTGCCTTGGTTAAATTTGTCCATGTCAAATCTGCGCCAGTTAAATTAGCCTCAGTTAAATTAGCTTCTAGTAATTTTGCTCCAGATAACTTTGCTCTTGTGAGACTTGCTCTCATTAAGTTAGCTTCAATCAGTGATGCTTCTATTAATTTAGCTTCACTTAAATCTGCTTCTCTCAAATCCACATCACATAAAGAAGCACCCCAAAGATTACTACCTATGAATTTCGCCCGCCATAAAAAAGCTCCACACAAATTCGCTCGTGTTAAATCAGCATTAGTCAAATTAGCTTCACACAAAGATGCTTCATACAAATTAGCTTCGCGTAAACTAGCGTGCATCAAATTTGCACCGCTTAAATTAGCACGAGTCAGGACACAGCCACCCAAATTTGCTCCACTTAAATCTGCTCCTATGAAGTTAACACCATTTAAATCAATTCCTTTTAGGTCAATTCCACTCAAGTCATATCCACTGAAATCTCGGCGCTGAAAATATTTATTTGTGATTTGACTTAAAATAAATTCCTGTTTATCAGCATAATTTTTCATGGTATTCACCTCTGGGTGTAATTTATCTCAAAGGTCGAGTGTGATAGTTACCGTATATTGAGAGTACACCCCAAATGCAGATTAGCTCAGTAAATAATCAAAAATAAATTGACTAAAAATCGCCAATCACCTGAAAATGCGCTTTTTTAGTAATTTTTAAAACAAAAAATGCTGACATAAGTCAAGAAACATTGATATAGCAAGGGACTGGGGACTGGAGACTGGGGACTGGGTGAAAAGTCTTTTTGTGTTTAAGTTTCATCATCTATTGATGTCCTAACCACCTTGGACTCTGCTATAACTTATGCCATTTTGGATTTTAAAGATATACAGATTTCCTGTAGATTAGTTAGCACATCTGTACTAACTTACTAAGGTTGATAGCGAAGGCTAAAGTAAAAGCCTTCATCTTGAGCGTTATTACCGCGATCGCTCAGATCGATAAATGGAAATCCATAATCGAGGCGCAAAAACAGATTATCAATTCCCATTGCCTGATTCCATATTAATCCTAAGCCAGCACCTACTAAAAAAGTTTGATTGGGTAGGGGATTAGGATTATTAGATTGATTCCAAACTGCTCCCATGTCTAGAAATGGTGCAAGTTGAATTATGGATAATCCAGATTCATTGCGCTGCACTGTGAACCGATCTTCGATCGCTACACGAAATCCATTATCCCCTGAACGAATATTTTGGCGATATCCCCTTACAGACTGTCCACCACCAATAACGAATTGCTGGGAAGGTAAAAGGCTATCTGGTGTTAACTGCAAGTCTGCTTGGACAAGCAGCAGATGATCGGCACTTAGTTGCTGGACGCGCTGTATTTGACCCAACCAACTAAAAAAGCGACCATCGGGTATAGGGCCATTGTTGATAGTTGCGTTTAATACGTCAATGCCAAAATTAAATTGCGATCGCAAAAACCAAGCTCCTTGAGGTTCGCGCCTGATATAATCTTGAGCAAATTTAATTACACTGGTGCGGCTAACGCCATTGGCATCAGGGCCAATTCCAAAGGGGGTTGCCAAGTTTTCAAAGAGAAAGGTTTGGCCATCTTGATAGGTAAATCCCAACGATAGGGCAAATTCTTCTCTTGGCGATCGCACCAATGGTTGACGATAATTGATTTCATAAAGATCCTGGTTTGCCCGAATGCCAAGGGCATCAAAGGGTGACTCGGTAATTTCATTGCGATTAAATGCGGCTCTAATCTGCACTTTGCCATTCATCGCGTTAACGGGAACTTGATAGTTAAAATCAAAGGCATCGGCACCACCAGAAAGGGTGTGGTAGTATGAGCCTGCTAACTCATCACCCATTCCGGTTAAATTGCGATCGCGCAGTTCAATACCCAATCTTTCCGCCCCAATACTCGGAGGCGAATAATTGTCTACACCCAAGCTACCAATTAAAGTTCTTGCCTCTTCAACTCTGACAATGAGAACACTTTGACCAACCTTACCCGTTGGTCGCAGACGCGCTTCTACATTTGTAAACAGAGGATCGAGTCGCAACAATTTCAGTTGTTCTTCGAGCTTACCACTATTGAGAGGAATACCCGCACCTAGTTGGATGCGACTACGAATATAAGATGGATTTAATCGCCGCGTCCCTTCGATGTCAATCTTTGTCAAACGCCCTTCAATCACCCGAATTACCACCACACCATCGGCGGTACTAGGTTGCTGAATATCTGGAACTGCTCTGGAATTTATATAGCCTTTATTTAAGTAAAGTTGGGTGATAGCATCTGCAACTTGTCTGATTTCTTCTAAAGTCAAGTCCCGTTCTTCAAAGGGTTTGACTACTGGATTAAAGTCATTTTCATTAAATACCGTGCTATCTACAACTTGGATTTTACGAACCCGAATCCGTTGTGGTGTTTCTGGTTGAGGGTTCGATTCTGGTTGATTGGGGACATTTACGGGGGAAGGTTCTGTCTCCTGTACTATTTGTAACCCTGGCTGACTACTCCTTTGAGTCGAGTCCGGTGTAAAGTTATTTGCTGTAGCTCTAAGTCCATTTACAGTTACAATCCAGACCGCAGGTAAAATTAGCAAGCTGCACTTCAAAGTGAAGCTGTACTTATTCCATTCAGTATTAGCCAAAGGCAAAGTGTTTAACTGATGAGAAAAACGGACAATTCTTTGCTGAGTCGTTGTTTTCGGCTTAATACCAGTTTTTGTATCTTTTCTCATTTCTCCTCAGTGGGGTGCCTTATTTAACGACTGGGCTGATTTTGGTTTTTGAGTATGCTACGGGTGTATGAATATTTCAATATCATATTTTTGACATCCAGATTTCAGAAGATTTGTAACTAAAAGTATAATTAATGCCGTGTGCAACCAGGTATTGCTAGTTGTAAGGCGACGGGTTGAGTATTAAGCTGTGTTGCGTCAGCTAGAAACGGTTCTAAATCGGAAATAGTTAGCGATCGCAACAATTCCATTATTTCACCCCAAGTCCCCATTGAAGGTCAGTTCTGATAGGTTTTCGTGTTGTCTGCGCGGTCAAATTTATCTTGTGTGTGCGCTTATAAAATTAATTGACTAATGCGTTTTAATACACCTAGTACCTGTTGGAATTCTGCATCTCGTTCAATTGATAATGCATAAGAACGAGCATATTTTGGCTTTTCTTGCTTAACTAACTTCACAAAAACAAACTCTCTACCGTTGACAAGTAACCCAAACATTGGTCGTTCAATATTGGGAATATCAAGCATATAAGCGAGTGCTTGAGGTAATGCGTTTAAGACATCAAACTTAGTGTTTTTAGATTCAAGAACTAGTATCCAAAGACGTTTTTAAATTACCAAAACATCAATGTTACCTTTGACTATTATGCTTTCATCTACAGCAGAAATATCAGTAGATTTTTCAGTTTCAATTTCAAAAGGTGGCTGATAAAAACCAACTAAATCAAGCAGTGGAGACAGCACTACCATCTTCACCGCTTCTTCTGACATCGGACGACTTGAGTTAAATTTAAATAGTTACTTTTAACTCGTTCTAGCGAGAGAAATTCTGCATCATTAACCGATGGTAAATCATTTGTCCATTCTGTAAAAAAATCAGCATTTGTAACCAATTGTAAACCAAATTTTTCTTCGAGTTCGTAAAGGCTGATATCCCGCGCTGGGATTGTTTGTACCATAATTAATTTACGAATAAGAAATACATTTGTATTATAAAATGACTAAAAAATTATCGTAAATTAAAAGGTTCTCTCAAACCTTAACCTTTGTAACGTTAGGGAGCAAGAATTAAAGCCTCTCAGGAGTGGGGGAGAGGTTTGAAAGCGGGATTCTAAGAATAAGTTGCACATCGTGTTAATTAATAACAATTTATTCTAAGTGATACCCCTGAGCATTATATTGTGGTAATAGGTAGAAAAGTTGAGAATACTCCGATGTCAGCACTGATCTCTATAGTCATCGTCAATTACAACCGGGAGTCTTATCTTGGGGTAGCGATCGCCAGTGTCTTAGCGCAAACATGGCAAGACTTTGAGCTACTAATTTGGGATGATGGCTCTACAGATGGCTCAGTGGCGATCGCTCATACTTACGCTCAACAAGATAAGCGGGTGCGGGTAATAGAAGCACAGCATCAGGGATATACGGCAGCACTGCAAGCAGCAATCAACCTAACTAACGGCACTTATTTCGGTTTAGTAGACAGTGATGATATCCTAGCCCCCACCGCCCTAGCTCAAACCGCTAAAGTTCTCAACAGTCATCCAGAAACAGGATTTGTTTACACCGATTACTTAAATATCGATCGACACAGCAAAGTAATCGGCTACGGGCATCGCTGTAGCATTCCTTACTCGCCAGAAGGAATTTTAGTAAACTTTATGACATTTCACTTCCGCCTGATTCGGCGGTCGGTTTACGATCGCGTGGGAGGTATTAGCAAATCGTTCCTCTGCGCTCAAGATTATGACCTATGTCTGCGGCTTTCAGAAGTAGCTCAAGTGCGCCGCGTTCCAGAGCCACTTTACCTCTACCGGATTCATTCTCAAAGCATCTCTGTGACTAGAAGAAAAGAACAAATTCTCTGGTCTAAGCGGGCGATCGCTCAAGCTCTTTGGCGACGCGGATTAGCAGACAAGTTACAAATCGATGTAGAATTGCCCGCAGGTCGCTTCATATTGCGGCGAAGAAAACCTTTACTGCATAAAATTGCCGCTTCAGTTCTAGCTATTGTGCCTCTGGTAACTGCCACGAGTGCCGGATTAGCCCAAACACAACCAATTGTCCCTGCTGCTGATGGGACAAACACAATTGTCACACCAAACGGTAATCGACTTGATATCACTGGGGGTACAACTTCTAGGGATGGTCTTAACCTCTTCCACAGCTTTCAGCAATTTGGGATTTCACCAGAACAAATTGCCAACTTTCAAGCTACTCCGGCGCTGCAAAATATTCTCGGTCGAATTACAGGTGGAAATCCTTCGATCATTAATGGCTTAATTCAGGTGACAGGAGGCAACCCTAACCTCTTCTTGATGAATCCCGCCGGATTTGTTTTTGGATCGAACGCTACTTTAAATGTGCCTGGTGCTTTCACGGTGACAACAGCTAATGGCATCGGTTTTGGCAGCAGTTGGTTCAATGCCATAGGTGTTAATGATTACAATGCTTTGGTTGGAAACCCCAACGGATTTGCCTTTAGTACAAACCAGCCAGGAGCGATCGTAAATGCTGGAAATTTGGCAGTAGGTACTGGGCAGAATTTGACCTTATTGGGCGGTACTGTAGTCAACACCGGGCAAATTTCAGCACCGGGAGGACAAATTTCTGTCACATCCGTACCTGGACAAAATTGGGTGCGTCTGAGTCAACCAGGAAATCTGTTGAGTCTGGAAATTCAGCCCCTTGCCTCTAGTAGCACTCAACCCAATAACTGGACAATTCCCATCACCTCAATACCGGAATTGCTCACAGTTGGTAATACGGGATTAACTGCCAATTCTGATGGGTCTGTAAAATTGACAGGCTCCAATGTAACAATTCCCACAAAACCAGGAACAACCATTGTTTCTGGTAAAGTTGATGTATCGAGTCAAACAGGCGGTACTGTAACTGCTTTGGGTCAACGAGTCGGAGTGATTGATGCCAATATTAACGCCTCTGGAACCAATGGTGGTGGTACTGTCTTAATTGGCGGCGATTACCAAGGAAAGGGGACTTTACCCAACGCAGAGCAGACTTATGTTAACTCCAACTCCGTCATTAATGCCGATAGCAAATTGAATGGAAACGGTGGACGGGTAATTGTTTGGGGTAACGATACAACTCAATATTTTGGTAACATTTCGGCACGTGGAGGAGCAAATGTCGGCAATGGTGGTTTTGTCGAAGTATCAGGCAAAAATTTCTTGACCTTTAACGGTTTAGTCGATACTTCAGCCGCCAATGGTAGCTTTGGTACATTATTGCTAGACCCCAGCACATTGACCATTATCGATGGTGGAGTAGGGACTTTTGATGGTACAGCAGGCAATATTGCTTTTGGTAATGCAGATATTGGGGCGAATACAGTTTCATGGGAAGCGATCGCAGCGTCCGGTACAAATATCGACTTACAGGCCACAGGCAATATTACCATCAATGACATCACCGGAGCTACAGCCGGAGTAACTACTGCCGATGGTATTGCTAATTTAAACTTGGGTAGTGGTGGTAGTTTCAACCTCACCTCACAAAGCGGTTCTGTAATCTTTATTGACCCTACCAACACAATCCAGACAAACGGTGGAGCCATCAACATTTCAGGAGCTAGTTTATCGCTGGGCAATCTAAATACAAGTACTATTAATGGGGACAGTGGCAATGTAACTTTGTCTGCAACTGGCAATATTACTGCGGGTAACATTACTACCAGCATTATTACCAACGGTGATTTCTATGGTCAGGGCTACTCGGCAGGTAATATTACAGTCCAAAGTACAAATGGTGAAATTACCCTAAATAATCTCGATTCTAGCAATGATGAAGGAGTTGGATTTGGTTATGGCGGTAATACTATTGATGCCGGAACAGTAAATTTGACTGCCGCAGGTGATATCCTCACAGGCACTATTAATTCCTCTTCAAATGATGCTAATAGCTCAGGTAAAGGTGGTGATATAGTCGCAACAAGCACAGCCGGTAGTATCACTACAGGAGCGATTGACTCCTCTTTAGTCAAAACCGGAGGTGGCAATTTTACTGGCACGGCTGGCACAGTCACTTTAACCGCCAGAGATAATATCACCGTTAATGGTGCCATTAATGCCTCGGCATCTGCCACCGGGGTCGATGGGACTGCAAGTGCTACAGGTGGCAATGTTACTTTACAAACTACCAATCCCTTTGGTAGCACAATTCGCTTTAGCAGCATCAACACACAGGCGACAACAGATTTTGCTGATGGTGATAATACTGTTCAAGGTGCTAATGTCCAAGTGCTGACCAACGGACTAGTTCAAGGAATAAGTACAATTAATAATGGTGGAACCGATACAGGTGTCACAATCGCTACTGGTGGAATTTTCGATTTTGGAGGAGGAGGAATTTCTAGCCTTGGTGGAGGCAATAGTGGTACTGTCACAATTCGACATGATGGTGGCCCAGCGAATGTAGATTTTATCGTAGGTAATGGGACGAGTGTTATTAATGGCACAGCCGGATCAATTGATGTAGGGAACGGTACAACACTCACTTCGGGTAACTTTCCAGTTTTGCCCACTGGCGGAGATGCTAGCGGCACGCCAAGCGGTATTAATATTACTTCCGTAAATACCCCGCCGACATTAGCGGCAAACTCATCACTACCCGATACCCAGACCAATCAAGCAGTAACCTTTACGTTCTCTAGTTTAGCTGCATTGGTCAGCGATGCTAACAATGACATCACCTCCATCAAGGTTGATGTGGTGAATACAGGAACTCTCACCGTCAATGGTCTTCCCGTTGTCCCTGGTGTCACTACCTTATCTAGCAACGATACTTTGGTGTACACACCTCCAGCAGATACTAATGGGTCACTAAATGCCTTTGTAATTAGTGCAAATGATGTCGTTTCCTCTTCTGCACCTGTACAAATAGGAATTAATGTCAATCAGACTCCAACCACGCCTCCAACCACACCTCCAACCACGCCTCCAACCACACCTCCAACCACGCCTCCAACCACGCCTCCAACCCCAACTCCTTCTCCTTGCACATTCCAGTGCAATCCAATTACACCGCCTAACCCTAACCTCCCTAGCTTTAGACCTGAACCCCCTGTTATTAATACCGATCCAACTCCCGAAGGCAATTTCACAGATGATTTTGCTGACCATTTAGGCGTAGCTAGTCCTAGAATGAAAACACTAGATGATGCTAAAGAAATTGCTCGCAAAATTCAAGAAGCTACTGGTGTTAAACCTGCATTCATATACACCAGTTTTGTCCCTGTAGAGATAATACCAGAGAGAAATTTAGGCAAAGCTCAAAAATCGACTAAACAGTTAAACACCATAGCAGAGCAAAGTAGCGACCAACTGGAAATAGTCGTAGTAACTGGAAAAGGTAATCCTATCCGCAAGCGTATCCCAGAAACAACCAGAGCCAAGGTTCTCCAAGTCGCTCAGGAATTTCGTGACCAAATAGTTAGTCCACAAAACCGTCGCCGCACTGGTTATTTGCGTTCATCTCAACAACTTTATCGCTGGATTATTGCACCACTAGAGGCAGATTTACAGGCGCAAGGAATCAATAATCTGGTCTTTTTACCAGATATTGGGTTACGTTCAACCCCAATGGCAGCACTTCATGATGGCAAGGGGTTTTTAGTAGAAAAATATAGCATTGGCTTGATGCCTAGTCTCAGCTTGACTAACACCCTTTATAAAGACATTAGAAAATCTCAAATTTTAGCATTGGGGGTTTCTCAGAGTACACAAGGACAAGAGCCTTTACCAGCAGTTCCCCTAGAGTTATCAACACTCGTGTCCAAACTTTGGCAGGGCAAATTATTGTTAGACAAGCAAGCCACCTTAGAAAATCTCAAAACTACCCGCCGTCAACAACCTTTTGGGATTATTCACATGGCAACTCATGCCGATTTTACTGCTGGCGCTTTGAGTAATTCCTATATTCAACTGTGGGAAGACAAGTTACGCTTGAATCAATTACGACAGTTGCGTTTGAATGAACCTGAAGTTGAAATGCTGGTGCTGAGTGCTTGTAGAACAGCATTAGGGGATGAAGAGTCAGAGCTTGGATTTGCAGGTTTAGCTGTGCTAGCAGGTGTGAAAACTACTGTTGCCAGTCTTTGGTCGGTCAACGATGCTGGTACAGCAGCCTTGATGACGAAATTTTATCAAAACTTGAGGACGGCTCCAATTAAGGCAGAAGCCCTCAGACAGGCTCAGGTAGCTATGGCCAAAGGGCAAATTTATGTTAAGAATGGTCAATTGGAAGGTTTGGGAGTAGTGGGGAACTTATCTTTACCTACTGAAGATGCTGATGAAGGGGAGCAATTACTTAATCATCCTTATTATTGGTCTGGAT
The DNA here is from genome assembly GCF_034530675.2 of Nostoc sp. DedVER02. NCBI lineage: Bacteria > Bacillati > Cyanobacteriota > Cyanophyceae > Nostocales > Nostocaceae > Nostoc > Nostoc sp. DedVER02. The sequence continues at coordinate 116,183 of NZ_JAVRCP020000004.1, read as the reverse complement.
TCACAATGGTTGGCAATCCTTGGTAAAGTGGCCAGAGCATTGTAGCTTTGCATGGTTTACTTTCAGCTTCTAAGCAATAAATATCGTTATGAGTAGCATAGTTTTATTATTAACTGGTTTAGGGACTTTTTTCTTGGTTTGGAGAACTCAAGACGAAATTAATCGTATTGCGGCAATGGTAGCTGGGACAATTTCTCTGGTTTGGGGATTTGCTTTAACTCCCATGTCATTTCAATTGGTATTTGAAATTATCTCAGTTTTAGCAGCTTTCCTTGTTTGTATGCGTTGTTTGGGCTGTGATTTAAATAAAGATTGATTTCTAACTTGATAACGTATTAGCTTTTTAACTTCTTTAGGAGACAGATTTAATAACTTAGCAGTCATTGTTTCTACCATATTAATCTCTGTTACTGGCAGCACAAAATCTAACTTCCTCAAAGTATTATTAGCGGTTCTGACTTCAATAAAGCTAAGTCCTTGCTCTTTTTGAATTTCAGCTTTGATTGCTTTTAAAGTCACAGGAATATTTACCTGCATTTGTTTATTAAGTTCCAGATTTTCTTGTTGGGGATATAACCCAAATTTTTGTGCGATCGCTAATTCTGGAAATCTTGAGTTGGGAATTTCAAGTTCTAACCTTTTTAGCAGAGAATTGGCTGTTTTAATTTTCACTTGCGTAAATTTTGGCTCTTGATCTATTTTCATATCAACCACTGTAAAATTCAGTTTTAACTCCACCTGTGGGAGTGTATCAGCTTGTAACTTATCCAACGTCCTATAAGAAAACCCTAATAATTGCTTTGTTAACAAATCACTACCAGTCCAAAAGATAATCCCTACCAATAAAAGAGGGAGAATAAGTAGTAAAATTTGTAGTCTTAAATAAGGCATTTATTTTAATTTATTAATTTATATAGCATAATTATTTATTTTAAAATTTCAGAGTTATCAACTCCTGAAAACTACCATGAGACACATTATTAATATGTCTTATGGTAGAACATTTTAAACCCTCAAGTTGGGATAGTACTAATACGACACCTAAGATAAAACTGGCTTTATTCTTATTAAAATAGTGCTGGCAATTCTCCTGTAATAACTTTACATCGAAAGATTTTATGCGGATATTACTAGTAGAAGATGATTTTGAACAATTAGAGCCATTACAAGGTATTTTATCGGAAGTAGGATATATAGTAGATGCTGCCGAAGATGGGGAAATTGCACAGTGGCTGATATCCCAAAAAGATTACGATCTATTAATTTTAGACTGGATGTTACCAACAATTAGCGGGTTGAGTCTGTGCCGCCAGTATCGTCTCTCTGGTAAGACTGCACCTGTGTTGATATTAACTGCTAAAGATACCACGCCTGATAAAGTCATGGGTTTAGATGCGGGAGCAGATGATTATTTAGTTAAACCCGTAGATTTGCTGGAACTATTGGCGCGGGTACGTGCTTTGGGGCGGAGAGTTCCTAATTGGCAGGGAGACAGCCTGCGGGTAGCAGATTTGCAATTGGATTTAGCTGAATTAAATGTAGAACGAAGTCATGTAAAAGTCGAATTATCTCCTCGTGAAGCAAAATTATTAGAATACCTGATGCGTCACCCTAATCAGGTTTTAAATCGCAACCAAATTGAAGAGGCATTATGGGAGTGGGGTATGGAACCAGAAAGCAATGCTTTAACTGTGCTAGTACGCAAGTTGCGGCAGCGCTTGCAAGTATTGGGTGCAGCAGACTGGATTAAAACAGTTTACGGTATGGGTTATCGCTTAAATCCACAATAATTAAGTTGAAAATTAGGAGCCTTAAAATCTTTCCTTCAACGATAAATGACAAGTTATGTTTAATCGTAGCCGTCGCAATCTTGCAAGTTGGTTCACCCTGACAATGGGTAGTATTTTAATTGGGTTTGCGGCGGTAGTTTACTATGTGGAAGTCATAGATGAATTAGAGGAACTGGATATATTACTGTATAAAAAAACCAGTGTGATGGCGGCGAATGTGAAGTCAGAACTGTACAATGGCAAGCGACAGCTAGACTTGGAACATGTACCATTGTTGGGAAGCATGGTAGAACCCTTACCAGATATAGGATTAGTCTATGCAAGTTGGTATGATGACCAAAAGCAACTAGTACAATTTTTTGGTGCGACTCCAAGCGATCGCCTTTCGGTACTAGGTGGATTTGATACTATCAAGACCGATAATAAAGTATGGTTGCGTCAGGTAACGTTACCTGTTTACCAAGATGGTTTATTAATTGGTTATATGCAAGCAGCAATGCCAATTACATCTATTGAAAATGCTTTAGCTAAATTTCGGCTAGTTTTGGCGATTTCAGTACCTATTACCTTGGGTGCAATTGCTCTGACTGGTTGGTGGTTGGGAGGATTAGCGATGCAACCAATCCGCCACAGCTACGATCGCCTTCAACGGTTTACAGCTGATGCTTCCCATGAATTGCGATCGCCTTTGACAGCAATTATTAGCAATGCTCAGTTTGGTTTTCTATCTAAATCTACCGACCTTGAGGTACAGCGTCAACGCTTCCAAAAGATTTTTGACATCGCCCAGTCTATGAGTATATTGGTGAATAATCTGTTGTTTCTAGCACGTTCACAAGGTCAGTTACCTACTGAATTACTCCAAGATGTCGATCTCAAAAACTTACTTGTGCAGATCGCAAATGATTATGTCACACATCCAGATGCACAACATCTTAGTTTAATTTCCCAATTGTCCAAAAATAGTATAAAAGTGCTTGGTGATGCTAACTTGATTCGTCAAGCAGTGATAAATTTAGTTAATAATGCTTGTAAATATACTCCTGCTGGGGGGCAAGTGCAATTGCAGTTATTTACTCAATCCCATACGGCTGTTATCCAAGTTATAGATAATGGAATTGGGATTCCTGAAGAGGATTTACCATACATATTTGAGCGGTTTTATCGGGTAGATAAGAAACGCTCTCGCAAAACTGGAGGATTTGGTTTAGGGTTGGCTATTGCTCAACAAATAGTTCAATCTCATGGCGGCGAGATTAGTCTCAAAAGTGTAGTCAAAGAAGGGACAACTTTACAAATTTATCTGCCTTTAAAGTGAAAAATTATATCCCATAACTTTTTAATAAATCTGAGATATAGATACTGCAAATTTTCGATTACCTATGCAAGTACTGTATTATAAACAACATACATTTGCAAAAACTAATTCGTAATCATAATACCTTTTATATATGTCTTTAGACTACCAAAGCTAAGTAAAAGTATTTCGGAGGATTTCTGGAATCAGCATCATACCTTGTGTAGTCACATTCACATTTAAATATCACTTGATGCATTCATCGGCTTAAGGGGGACTCATGATTAATCGGGCTATAGACATAATCTTTGTAGATTCTTTTGCCTTTGTAATTAATGCCACATTTGGCACACTACTTCATACCAAAATATGCAATTATTCGTGGGAAGGAAAAACAGCTTTTAATTCACAACCAGAAGAAATTAGCTCTAATTCTTCAATTTCAACACCCTCTCCGGAAGATATAGATTTAAGCACTCTTCCCTAAGTAAATATTCCAAAGTTAATGCCAAGATAAAAGCAGAAGCTTTGAATAAAAATACCTCGACTAATGCTTAGATAGCAATCATTAGCCACGAAATAGGAACGTGGATAAAACGGTTTAGTTAAGGAGTAAAGGAAAGGAATTTTTCTTTCCTTTACCCATAAAATATAGGACAATACAGTTCAGATAAGACCAAAACACTTGTAGAGACGGCGATTTATCGCGTCTCAAAAACCCAAAATTTTTTACCAATAGTCTTTAACTGAACCGTATTGAGATATAGAATTCCTATTTTATTTTTGAAAAACTCATACCATTTTAGATTTTGGATTGAGAATTCTTCTCTTAAAGGATTGGATAATTTAATTTGTCGCAATCATTTTTAAATTTGGTATCAGTACAAAAAAAGAGCCTTCTTTACCGTTACCTTTCAATACGGTTCGGTTAAAGGGGAAAGGTTTTGAATACATCCTTTACCCTTTACCCGCAAACCCATTCCCCAGACCACAAGGAAAATGAAAAATGCTTATCCGAACCGTATTGCGTTACCTCTTGCCTTTGAAGCTAAATGCGCGAACATAAATCAAAATGGAAACTAGCTTTCAGCAGTTTTCCCCAGATTCTATTGTAAGGATGTACAAGCTGTGTCGGATGCTCGTCTTTAAAGATAGTCCTTCCTTCATTTGCCCATTGAAAAATCCCACCATTCAAGTTATAAATGCACTTCATCCCAGCTTCATCCATCTGCTGGGCTAATTTAGCGCTACGGTAGCCAACAGCACAGTACACGATAATTACTCTGTCTTTTGAAACTATTGAAAGTGCTGCTAAGTCAGGTGTAAAAGCGTCTATATGTACTGCTGTTTTGATATGGCTCACTGCATACTCTGTATGACTTCGTACATCTAGTACTAATGGTTCTGGCTTTACAGAATCTAATAGCAATTGAGCTAATTCCTCGCAATTAATTTTCTCAACAGTAGGAAACTGAAATCTAATCAGAAGCTTAATTAAGTTAAACGTAAGTGATTGCACTTGTGAAAAGACTCTCTCGTTTTGATAAATGGAACACACTAAAATTCAATTGTCTTAAACACTACACCCAACAAATAGGGAAACGCGAGGTTTAACCTTTTCTTCATGCTATTCGGATCGTTGACCTTATCATCCGTGCATCTTAAAACATAAATGGCATGAGTATCCCTTTCAATATACTCATATATGAATATGCTTTAACGCTCTCATCTATGCAATTAGATGGTTTCAAATAGAATTGAGTGAATGTTTTAATATTATTCAGCATATTATCAAAGTCTAATCAGTAGTCTTTGTAAATTTGTGATTTTTAGCTAACAGGCAATTAAAAGTTATGGAAAATACATTTGTCGATAAAATATTTCGTGACAGTGAAGGCAAAATTGTTCTAGCTCAATTGCCAAATCTTCCTCTGATTATTTGGATAGTAACCACTATACTTTCTCTAATCTTTACGACTGGCAAAATCAATACACTGTTAGACATACTGGCAAACGGCTCCTTATTTACTTGGGCATGGCTAGAATTATTTGAAGGCGTTAATTATTTTCGCAAAGCGTTAGGTTTATTAGTATTAACTGGTCTTATTGCATTCAAAGTTATTAATGATAGCGGATTCAGTAATTAATCAAGATTATATATAGGAATCCGGTTTGATTTTTGAAAATATACGTAGGATGTGAGCGCAAAGAGTACGGCATCAAACCTTTGATAATAGGGCGTTACGAACTCCGTTCTAACACAACGCCAGTTGCTACAACGGATAGCGCTGGCGGCAAACGAGTCTTCTCCTGTCGGAGACGCTACGCAAATGAGCGTCGGGAACCTCCCTTCGGGTTCGGGGGTTCGCAATCGACGGGAACCGCCTAGACTGCGACCCCCTCACCGCAACGCACTAGCTCCTCTACAATACCTAATTCTTTTCAAAAATCAAATAGTAATCCTATAGCAATCCTGTCTGATTACTGAAATTATTGGGCTTAGTAGGCAAGATGATTTTAGAAGACTAAGGTGTACCGAGTTTTTTTATAATAATATAGGAGTCTTATATATAGATTTATCATGTCCCATTTGCTAAAAAGTTTTCAGCAGAGATTTTTCCAGACTATTACTTTTGCAATACTCCTAACTTTGATTAGTAGTTTAATATTTCCTGCTACTACTTGGGCTGCCTCTTCTAGGTTGGGAGTTGATAATGGTTATCTTAGTTCTTGTCCGGCTTCAGATAACTGTGTTGTAAGTCAAAACGCAGATTCTAAACACGCTATCGACCCGATTAGTTATCATCGAGACCATGATGCGGCCAGAGAAATCCTACTAAAAGTTCTTAGCGTTGTCCCACGCACAGAAGTTATAGAACAGACTCCTAATTACATTCATGCTCTTTCTAAAAGCCGCATCTTTAAATTTGTTGATGATGTAGAGTTTTATTTACCTCCCAATGAGTCGGTAATTCATCTGCGCTCTGCATCTCGTGTGGGAGAGTCGGATCTTGGTGTCAACCGCAGGCGTATGGAACAAATTCGTTTGGCTCTCTTGGATTTAAAGATTTGATTTTACTAATCGTGAAAAGTGCCAATTTTCTTAAACTTCGGTGTTGGCAGCGCTTGTTACTCTCAACCAAGCCATAATTGGAGCAAGGGGGCTTTTGTCCACAATTTTGCTTGAGTTTGTTTGTACCTTTCTCCCTGCCCCCTGCCCCCAGCTGCTCCCTGCCCCCTGCTCCCTGCCCCCTGCCCCCTGCCCCCAGCGACTTATGGCAAGATTGACGTGTCTTGAGAAGATCCTATTTAACTAGCAGTCTCCCTAGCAGCTTCTCGTAGCCGCTCCACATCGCGCATGGGTGGTGCGCCAAACAGTCGCTTATACTCCCGATTGAAGTGTGAGGCATCGTCATAACCCACACGGTAGGCAGCACTAGTAGCGTCAAGGTTTTCCCCCAGCATCAGACGGCGAGCTTCCTGGAGCCGCAGTTGCTTCTGGAACTGCAAGGGACTCATTGCAGTGACAGACTTGAAGTGATGGTGGAAACCTGAGACACTCATTCCAAAATCTCGTGCGATGCTTTCAATTCGAAGCGGCTCCTTAAAGTTTTTATGAAGTTGCGCGATGGCAAGAGCGATGTGGTGGGTGTAGCCACTCAGAACTGCAATATGACGGAGCCGATTACCTTGCTCTCCCATCAGGAGTCGGTAAATGATTTCCCGTGTTACCAGTGGCATCAGAATCCGAGCTTCGGCGGGAGACGAAAGAAGCCTAACGAGCCGTACTACGGCATCTAGCAGAGGCGCATCCAACAGACTCACGTCTATCGCTTTTACATTGGCACGGCTTTGTGGTGAGGGATAGCCTGCCTCAACCATGACTGAACCCACAAGGATGGGGTCGAGATCGAGACGAAGACTAAGGTACGGTTGCGCTTGGGACGCTTCCAGAATTTGGCTGACAATCGGTAGTTCGACCGTAGCCAGTAGATAATGCATCGGATCGTACTGGTAGCGATCGCTGCCCAGAAGGACTTCTTTGCTGCCTTGGGCAATCACACAAAAGGCAGGGACAGAGACACCATAAACGCATTCCGCAGGCGAGGAGGAGCGGTTGAGGTGAAATCCTTTCATCGGCTCAATCGTCCCATCATTAAGGATAGCCTGTGAGATGTGCTGAGTCAGTTCGTCTCTGTTGGCTTGCGCTCTGTCTGCCTCGCGCTTTGCCTGTTGGTCGTCCATTAAATGCATATCGGACTTTTCACTCGTTTTAACAACGTTTATTTCTAAGTTTGCACAATTGTACAACGAGCTTAGACGATCGTTATATTGCTTGCCCTTTCAAATCCTTAAAATGAAGCTAAAGCAATGAAAAATGATACCAGTTTCTTGTAAATATTCTGGATTTTTGTTTAAGAAGAAGATTTTTGCATCAGTTTTGTGAACATGCTAATCAAGTTTGGCACAATTAATTGCATCTATCCCTGAACCATGCAAATCGTTTACCCACCACCAGTAGTAGATTCATCAGGAATCACCGAACCGAAGCCACCAGCACTGTTGCGTTTAAGAGACAGCAGCGTTAAGGCACGATACCAGAAATATCTAAACCAACGAGGACGACTGACCTTTAAAGGTACAGGTATACCTGAGACTGAAAAATTCTGCCTCAGCAATTGAATTCCCTGTTGTTGCCAGAGTAATAGGACGTGGGCGAGGTCAGACTCAGGTGTATCGTTTCTTTGTAGCAGCAACACCCGTTGAATACCTTGCGATAAAAGAAACTTGCCAGACGGAAAATCTTGGGGAAATACTAACCAGCGATTATCAAAATCTCCTGGAGAAGGTTTTGCAATATCTCGCATTCGGTTGGCATCAATCAAAAACGCCGGGGGAGCAAGTAAGGGAAGCTGCAATTTTTGTAATATCGGCGTTGCACTCACCAGGCTATCTATAATCGCTGCCATTGGAATGATTGCATTAGCACCTTCACAACAATTGTATAAAGGAACAGGTCGATGACCCAGTTGGGCTAAAGCCATACCTAATTCAATCGACTCTACTCCCGGCAAATTTACCAGTATCAATGTGCTGTTATTCGGTGTAGGAATGTTATCAGTATTCATGGTGAACTCATTTCTGATAACGGCAGCAGCAACACGATTCTGAGTCAATTGACTAAAGACCACTGGTTTAGCCCAACGCGACCAAATTACTTCCTTGGGTGCCCAAATCGCAAAAAATTCTCTTGGTTGCATTATTCACCTACTGGTTTTTTAGTTAGGATAGCCACATCCTGGGCAGTTGCATCGATTAGTGGTCTGCTACCCAGACGACCATAAGCCCCAGCCGCACGACCATTAATTGTATAAATTCCAATGCAGGGATAGAAATAACCCTCTGCGGTTAACAAAGGTATCAGTTCAAATCGCCGTTGTGCCACCCATTTTTCTGGATGTTTCTTGGCTTGTTGTTGAATCTTTAGCCAATCCTCTTTTTTGGTTACTCCCAAAATACCGATGTTTTCTCCTATGCGACCCAGGGCGGGTTTGAGTACCCAGGCTTCGTCTTTCAGGTCGTGGACTTGTCGGGGGTCACAAGTTTCTGGCAATAGGGAACGCCAAGTTGGTAGTTGTGTTTTCAGGGCATCCCACACTAAGGGAAACCTCTTACTCTGGGTAATTAAGGCAGAAGTAGGGTTGCACTGAGGGATTTGGACTGAACTAAACAGGTGTTGCCAGCCAGAGATTTTGGGCAGATTGGGCAACCACTCCACAGGAAAAAATCGATAGAGGAAATCAATTGATGTTAGGGACTGGTTGTTAAGTAACAACGGACACCCTGACTGCCATCGGAGTTGGGCGGGACTAATTAGATAAGTCTGCAATCCGGCTTGCTGGAAATGCTGCGCCAGATAAGTCATAACCTGACGGTCATCAGTATAAGCAGTGGCATGAGCTAAAGCAACATGAGCGCCTTCACCAACAGATTCCCGGATGGCGGAAGCTAGGGCTAGGGCGGGGTTGCCCAAGGGGATGGTTTGTGAATAATGTAGTGCAACTAAGTTAGTAAAACCAGAAGCTTCAATGTAACCACTGGGAACATCCGAATTGGCTTCAGAAATCCGCCAGCCCTCAGTGGTGAAGTGAAAATCGAAACGAATCACCCGCACTGCTTTGGATAATGTCTGGATAAATGATGGATGCTGCCATAATTTCTGAATTACTGGCGGTATATTTAACTGTTTTTGCAGGCGAGATTGGAGTAAAATTTCTTGTTCGGCTGCGAGGGTTTCCGAAGCTAATTTTTCTGCAAGTTGGGCTAACTCCTGCCATGTTTCCAGATTTAAAAGCAGGGGAAAGTTGGCTAGAGTTGCCACATCTTCTACTTGAGAATCCCATTTACAACAGTCAAAAATGGTCTGGAGTCTGACTTCCTCAAATATCGTTGCGGACATTGGGATCTCTGCTTGCCAGGGTGGTTTCATCTCAAACCTCCCCAAACTAAAATGTAGATAATGCTACTAGATATATAAGAGAACAATGGAATCAAACCGTGGCTTGTAATGGGTAGAGATGGTTGCTTTGCTGTTGGCTGACAAACTTTTTCGACCTTTATTGCTGCGATCGCTAAAATAATCACAGGCCAGCCATACCTGACGAAATCAATTGTAGTCGCATCGAAGGATTCCCAGTTTCCGGCAACAGCCCGACCCAAAATTGCACCAGACGCTACTAAAAACCCAGCCAGACGCAAACCCGATGCCCTATCTCTATCAATAGCGATCGCCTCGGAAATCTGCGTAAAATATTCTAGAACCAGCCATAACAAAAACCATGCACCTGTAGATAGCATTGCTGAATAGGCAACAACCCACCAGCCAGGGCCATCTCCAATGTTTCCACCAGCGAAGCAGAGGGTTATACCAATCAAAGCACCGCTAATACCATAGGAAACAGCTGCATTCTGCCTTTCTATGGCATCATCACGAACGCTTAAGCCACAAAATAGAAAGGCTTCTACAGCTATTCCTACCCAAGTAGCTCCCATCAGTAAGTAGAAAGTTAGATATAAAACATTATTACGGACATCGTGTGATGCTAGAATCCGCAAAGTCCCATAAAGGATTCCAGCGCAGATAATAGGAGTAATCAGTAGAAGAAAACGATGCGGCAAGGGAGAAGCCAGTTTCGTAACCGAGAAGATAGACAAATACCATTTTCCCCATATTTTCCAACTGGTTACTACCGAGATCCAGACTAGGACAGGCTCCATGAAAAACTCTCCTACCTGTAGTTATAAAGCATCCACAGCCCAAGTCCCACGTTGAAAAACCTGGGGAGATTGCTGCCCTTAGATGAGCGTAATTCTGCCTTCTGACTCAGTATACTCACAGACTACAGTTAGTCAGAAATATTGCCCAAATATGTGATTAACCCTGTTAATCTGGATATGGAAAATGGAAAATGGGGAATGGGGAATTGCTCAATAACCATAGTTATTCTTCTCTTGCTTCCCCTGTTCCCCCTGCTCCCTGCTCCCTGCTCCCTGCAACTATTGGTGATGCAATTTTGTAAATACAGTAAAAATACTACCATTTGGATAATTATCTTCGACGGTAATCCTACCACAATGCGCCTCGATCGCCATTTTGCAGAAAGCTAATCCTAAACCAATTTGCGAAACTTCTGGTATGCGGGTTGCAACTTCATATTTCTCGAAAATGATTTGTCGTAAGTCTTCACGGATTCCGGGGCCTAAATCTGCGACTTGCACTTTCGCACCACCTGCTGCCAAATACTCTGCCCGTAGGGTAACTTGAGAGTTCGCCGGAGAGAACTTAATGGCATTGGAGAGCAAATTATCCAGAACTCGACGAAAGATTGTTGCATCTACTTTTACTATGCCACCAGGTTCAGGTAATTCGCCGATCAAAAGCAGGTTTTTTTGGGTAGCGATCGCTTCAAAATCTCTTAAGGCTGATATACAGAGTGCAGAAAGGTCTACTTCTGTATAGTTGAGATGCATTTTTCCCGATTCTAGCTTTCCCACGATCAGTAAGCTATTAATCAATGATTGTAGCTGTTGCCCTGCAAGTAAAATTTGCTCGACCTTGCCTCGTTGCTGTTCGGATGACAAGCCGGAAAACCGGAGAATCTCAGCTGCGAGGACAATACTAGTAAGAGAATTTCGCAGATCGTGGACAATCATGTTTGCCATATCTTCTCGCAGTTTGAGCAAAACTTGCAGGCTGTCGTACTGCTGCTTAATCCGCAACATCGAATTAACTCTAGCTCGTAATTCTACGCCATTAAGAGGTTTACTAATAAAGTCATCTGCGCCTGTTGCTAAACATCGAGCCAAATCTTCTTTAGCAGTTAATGCTGTCACCATAACGATCGGCACCATCTGCCATTGTGGATCGGCTTTGATGCGTTGGCATACTTCCATCCCATTTAGGTCAGGCATCATCACATCCAGCAAAATCAGATCGGGCTGAAGACTATTGAGACGATTCAGAGCTTGTTGACCACCAGAAGCATAGTGTAGTTCGTAGTTTTGATTATCTAACAAGGTTTCAACAACATCAAAGTTATCGGGTTCATCATCGACCACTAAAATAGAAGGTTGAGTATCCATGAAAAATTTCTGTCACCTAGCTAAAACTTGTTGAATGGTGAGTGCAAGCTGCCTGAGTTTTACGGGTTTGGTAAGATATTCGTTAGCTCCAGCTGCTAAACAAGTTTCGCGATCGCCAGCCATAGCTAACGCCGTTAGTGCAATAATTGGAATATTCCCAAATTTTCCATCGTCACGGATGTGGCGCATTGCTTTTAATCCATCCATTCCCGGCATTTGAATGTCCATCAGAATTAAGTCGGGGCGTTGAACTTTAACCAGGTCAATAGCTTGTTGTCCATTGTTCGCCAAAATGAGATGATACCCTCGACTTTCAAGATAACCGGATATGGTATCAATATTTGCTTGATTATCTTCTACCAGCAAAATCAAAGGTGGTTTTGTCGCGGCTTTTGCCAATACAGTTAAATTTGGCGACTCGGAACGGTTAAAACATTGCAGTTTCTCTACAGTTACCTGAAGTTGAGCGCGGGTAATGGGTTTGACCAAATATTCAAATGCTCCCTCAGTCAATCCTTTGCTACGCTCATCCACAACTGAAATAATGATCGTTGGAATATTTTTGGTTTTTGGGTTGGTCTTGAGTTGATTTAGCACCTCCCAACCTGATAGGTTCGGTAGTTGCAGATCGAGAATAATTAAACTGGGCTGAACGCGCAGCACTTCTTCTATGGCTCCTTCACCTTTGGAATAGATAATAGTTTGCATTCCCATTTCGCTGAAGTAGCGAGTAATTTGGTCGGCCGCCACCATAGAATCTTCGATAATCAAAACTTGAGCATTCTTACCAAGTAAGCAATAACTAGGCAATAAAGTAGTTACTTGCATTGTTAGCAAATTAGCGCTGGGACGGTAGGGAATGCGGACTGTAAAGCAACTTCCTTCGCCAACTTTACTGCTAACTGAGACTGTTCCTTGATGTAAGCTAACAATTTGCTGTACTAGTGCCAAACCTAAACCAGTGCCGTTGTATTGGCGGTTGAGACTGCTATCAAGCTGGATGAAGGGCTGAAACAGCTTGCTAATTTCTTCATGAGCAATACCGATGCCGGTGTCATTAATATAGAAGCAAAGATTTAGGGAAGATGAGGCATAATTTCCTTTGCTCTCCTGTGCCCCTGTTTCTTCTAGCCGGACTTCTAGGGTTACAGATCCTCCTTCTGGCGTGAATTTGACAGCGTTGTTCAGCAGGTTGATCAGTACTTGGCGTAGTCGGCGATCGTCTCCTTGGATGCTGTCAATATTTTCAGCAACATGAATACTAAGATGAATATTTTTTTTCAAAGCCATCTGTTTGACAAAAACCAGGCTGGCATCACAGAGGCTTCTGACAGAAACATCACTCCATTGCAGTTCCAGTTTACCAGATTCGATTTTAGATAAGTCTAGAATATCGTTGATTAGTTCTAATAAATGTCTGCCACTGCGCTCAATAGTGGCGATCGCGTTTACTTGTCTTTCATTGATGGAGCCAAACACATCTTCCTGTAAACCCTCTGACATCCCCAAAATTGCATTTAGAGGTGTTCGCAGTTCATGGCTCATGTTTGCCAGAAATTCGTCTTTAAGGCGAGTAGCACGGGCAAGTTGCTCGTTCGTCTGCCGCATTTGTGCTTCGGCTTGTTTGCGTTCTGTGATATCAGTGAGCCGGATTAAATGCATGGTACGTCCAGCTACAGTAATGGGTTTCGCTGCTATGTTTCCCCAGAAAATCTGACCTTTGAGAGTAATATATTCAATCTCTCGACTCCAGACACCTTTGATCTGCATATCTGCTACGATCGCATCTGTTTCGCTAGCAGTGAATGGACGGAGTTGGAGTGTCTGCCCATTAATATCGAGCAATTCAGTTTTATCAGCTGCCTCAAATAATTCTACCGCCCGCCGATTGCAATCTAGGGTGAGCAGCGTTTGTGGATCGACGAGAAAGATGGCATCGGCAGATTCATTAAAAATTGCTTCTCGCAAATCTATGTTGTGGATGAGTTCCTGTTGAGCTTGTTTGCATAGTGTTTGGTAGGGAAGCTCGTTGCTGTCTATGTTGCAACCAACTACGTGGAGGGAATTGCTGTCTTGATCTGACTTAATGACGCGATCGGAGCAGGTCGCCAAAATACTTCTGAGGGCTGCTTCTTTTCGTTGCCATTCTGCCAGTTCTGCCTGTGCTTGCTGATATGCTCTCTCCTGTTGAATGGCGTATTCTCGGCTTTCTTCTAACTGTCGAGTTAGCTGCATCCGTTCAACGGCATGATGAATTGCGCCTTGAAGAACTTCAGCCGTGAGTTTATCTTTCATTAGATAATCTTGAACACCATTTTTTATAGCACGGACAGCGTTGATTTCATCCCCTTGTTTTACCAGCAGAATTACAGCAACTTGGGTATTGCTATGGTATTTCCGCAATTGCTGAATAAACTTCAAGCCATCCCCATCGGGCAAACCATAATCCAACAAAATGATATCTGGTACCTCCTGTTGACACCATTTTATGGACTGTGCTGCTGTCTCAAACTCCAAAATGCCATAGGTATACAGGCTGTCCTGCTTCAAAAAGCGACAATATGCTTCCCGATCTCTAGCGCAATCATCAATCAGCAGAATTATCAAGGGGGAGCAATGACTCATAAGTTAAAAATACAAACGCGATCGCGCCTCAAAAAAATTATACCTTGATTTATATCATGTTAATAGCTTGATATAAATTGAGTCCTACTAGTATAGGAAATTGCGATGCGGAACAGACAAAACCCCTGAGATATGCTTAAATTAGACTTTTACACAATGCATTCACCAAGGGAGGGAATGGGGAATGGGGAATAGTTAAGATTTCCCTATTCCCGCAAGGAAGTAAGAAGCCGCGATTTATGTAAGTTGCTTTTTTGTGGTGGAGTTAAAATCCCCACCTCAAACATTTTGAAAATTAAGTTAAAGATATCAATACTATCTTGATTGAAGATTTTTTTGATTAAATACATCTATACATAATGCTTATTAACCCTATAAGTTCTGATAATTTACAACTGACGATCGTTCGTCATCCACTTATTGTTAACTCTGCAATTCTGCTTCCAGATGTAATTGCACTAATCAATGAAGCGGCAGGTAATTGTGATAGCTTACCAATCAAAGATACCAATGCGTTGGCAAGCTCAAATAAAAATATGGATAGCATCACATCTCAAGCTACCAGTTGTGTTTTAGTTATAGAAAACTCCCAGTTGCAAGGAATAATTACGCAAAGAGATTTAATTAAGCTGACAGCACAAGGCAAGAATCTAGAGAAAATCAGTGTTGCAGAAGTGATGACAAAAGAATTAATCACATTGAAGTTAGCAGATTTTAAAGATATTTTTACTGCGTTAAATTTGCTGAAGAAACATCAAATTTGCCATTTGCCTATTATTGGAGAAAAAGGAGAAGTAGTTGGAGTAGTTACTCCTGCTAGTCTGCTAGCAGTTTCGATTCAACAAGCCAGACTCTACAATTATGCACAAGTTAAACTTGCAGAACGCCAAAGAATCGAGGCAGAATTGCGATTAGAGCGGAATTTTATTTCGGCTATTTTGAATTTAGCCGATGCTTTGGTTATTGTACTAGATTGTCAGGGGAAAGTTGTTCGCTTTAATAATACTTGCGAGCAAGCTACAGGTTATACATTTGATGAAGTTAAAGGAAGATTTGTTTGGGATATTCTATTGCTACCTGAAATAACACAATATATCAAAGGAATTTTTTACAATTTAGAAGAGAGAGAATTTCCTCAACGCTACGAAACTTGTTTAGTCACCAAAGATAGCGATCGCCGCTTCATTTCTTGGTCAAATAAAGTTTTACTTAATCAGGATAATCAACTTGAGTATATCGTCTGTACGGGTATTGATATCACTGAGAGTCGAAAAGCTCAAGAGGAACTCCAGCATACTCGCAACTTTTTACAGTCGATGATTAATAATCTGCCAGTAGCAGTATTTGTTAAAGATGCCAAACCAGAAAGTTTTGGCACATTTAAACTCTGGAATCATACCTGCGAAAACATTTTTGGGATCGCAGCAGAGCAAGCTATTGGTAAAACAGATTACGAATTATTCTCGAAAGAACAAGCAGACTTTTTCTTTCAAAAAGACCTAGAAACTTTTGTTCTCGGTGTACCTCAAGATACTCCTGAAGAACCTATTGATAACCCTAGTTTTGGCAAAAGAATTTTACACACAACTAAAATCCCTTTGTATGACAAAGATCAACAACCTGAATATCTGTTGTGTATTTCCGAGGATATTACAGAATACAGACGAGCAGAAAAAAATCTGCAACAAGCAAAAGAGCAATTACAAACGGTTTTAGATGCAGTACCTGGGTTTGTTTCTTGGGTCAATTCTGATGGATATTATTTAGGAGTTAATCGCCATTTAGCTGAAAGTTTTAACTTGACTACCGATGCTTTTGTTGGTCAAGAATTGGGCTTTATGGAAAACAGTCGGCAATTTACAGAATTTATGCGTGAATTTTTAAATAGGCAAGATGTCGCAGATTCTAAGGTTATTGATACCCAAATAAATGGCAAAATATGCAATTACTTACTTGTTGCTCAAAAATATCAAAATAACACAGCAGCAGTTGCAGTAGGAATTGATATTACAAAACGCAAACAAGCTGAAATAGCCTTACAAGGTTTGATAGAAAGTACTGCTTCTACCACCGGACGCGACTTTTTCCCGGCATTAGTTGAGCATATTTCTTCTACTTTAGATGTTCCTCATACCTTGGTAACTGAGTTAATTGATGGGCAAGTTCACACTTTGGGGTTTTGGTCGGATGGGCAGTTACAGCCAAATATTTACTATGACCCAAAATCAACGCCTTGTGAAATTTTGCTCAAGGAAGGATTTTACTACTATCCTTCAGAAATTCAACAACTTTTCCCTACTACTGAAAGATGGATGGCGATGCAAGCTGAAAGTTTTATGGAAGTTATTTTAAGTGATGATTTTGGTCAACCGATTGGTTCGCTTTGTATATTAGATAAAAAACCCATACCTGACCGCCATAAATTTGAAGGAATTCTCAAAGTATTTGCAGCCAGAGCATCTGCCGAACTGCAACGGCAACGAGCGCAAGAAGCTTTACAAAAACTCAATCAAGATTTAGAACTTAGGGTTAAACAACGCACTTTAGATTTACAAAAAAGTGAGGCAGAACTTCGGGCTATTTTTAATCAAGCAGCTGTTGGAATTAAACTGGAAACTTTAGATGGCCATTTTATTAAAGTTAATCAGAACTTGTGTGAAATTTTAGGCTATAGTCCAGAAGAAATGCTGAATAAAAACTTTAGAGACATCACACATCCAGAGGATACACAAGTCCATCTGAGTAATTTGCAACAATTAATAGCAGGAGAAGTAGAGACATTTTCCATAGAAAAGCGCTATTTACATAAGAATGGTGATGTAATTTGGGTAAATCTAACAGTTTCTCTAATTCGAGATCCTATTGGCAAACCTATTTATGTAATTGGGGTAGTTAAAGATATACGCGAACGCAAACAAGCTGAAGAAAATATTTGTAAAGCTTTAGAGAAGGAAAAAGAATTGAATGAGTTAAAATCTCGTTTCATCTCTATGACCTCCCATGAGTTCAGAACTCCTTTAGCTGTGATTGCTTCTTCGGCTGGAATTTTAAACAGTTTTAGCCATAAACTAGATGAACGAAAAAAGCAAAAACATCTCCAATGCATTCAGACTTACGTTCAACATACTACTCAACTTTTAGATGATATTTTGCTAATTAATAAGGCTGAAGCTGGAAAATTAGCATTTGAGCCAACTTGTATTAAATTGGTTGATTTCTGTCGCTCATTGGTAGAGGAAATTCAACTAAGTTCTCCCAACCATACTCTAATCTTCTGTCCCCAATACTGGGGTAATTCATCAATAGACGATCTCTTTACGGCTTGTACAGACAAGAAGATTTTGCGACAGATACTTAGCAATTTGCTTTCAAATGCTGTCAAATATTCACGACATGGCAGTAATGTTAAAATTGATTTATTCGTTCAAGACAAAAGCGCGGTTTTTCTAATTCAAGATGAAGGTATTGGTATTTTACCAGAAGAACAGCAGAGCTTATTTGAACCATTCTACCGAGCGAGTAATGTTGGGAATACCCCAGGAACCGGATTAGGTTTGGCGATAGTTAAGAAGTGTATAGACCTTCATAGAGGGAGAATTACCCTTGCTAGCCAGGTGGGAGCAGGTACGATATTTAGGGTGGAACTACCAGTAATTATAAGCCATCTCGTCGATTGAAAATATTTAATGTGTTATTAGTCAATAATTTTAGGGAATAATAAAGTTGCCATTTGCTAAAACAGAAAAACTAGACCTTATATGTTGTGAAGTATTGTTAGATGAACACAATTTTAATCATAGAAGACGAACCTCAAGTTCGGGAAAATATTCAGGAAATTTTAGAGCTTTCTGATTTTGACACTTTGATAGCTCCAAACGGTCAAGTTGGATTAGAAATTGCCCAAAAGAAACTACCTGATTTAATTATCTGCGACATTATGATGCCGGAGTTGGATGGCTTTAGTGTATTGTCTGCTTTGCGTCAAAACCAAGCAACTATCAATATACCTTTAATATTTGTTACCGCCAAAGCAGAGCGTTCAGATTTTCGTCAGGGTATGGATTTTGGAGCAGATGATTATTTAACTAAACCATTTAGTCCTGAAGAACTACTCCGGGCGATCGCTTCTCGCCTTGAAAAGCACGCTTTGGTTGAGCGCCAAACCCAAGCCAAGCTAGACGAACTCAGAATGAATATCGCTCACTCATTACCTCACGAACTTAATACTCCTTTAAATGGTATTCTTGGTATGTCACAGTTTTTAATAGAAAATTGTGAAATCATGCCCACCTCGGAAGAAGTCGAAATTGCAGAATTAATTTACAAATCTGCTAATCGTTTGAATACATTAGTTCAAAGATTTTTATTATATAGTAATCTAGAATTGATAGCTAAAAATCCCGAAAAAGCTCGTCAAATAAAAGAAGAGGGAGATCGATGCTTTGCTAAAACAATTATTAGTGAAGTTGCTGTCAAAAAAAGTACAGCAAATTATAGACAAAAAGATCTAAAACTATATATCCAAGAATCTACGATCCAGCTACCAGAAAAGAAATTAATTACTCTTGTTGAAGAATTACTTGATAATTCTTTAAAGTTCTCTTCATCGGGTAATGAGATTAAAATTATGAGTAAGGTAGAAGGTGATAGATTTAATTTATATATAATTGATCATGGCAAAGGAATGACGATTGAAGAGATTAATAAAGTTGGAGCTTTTGTACAGTTTAATCGAAAGTTATGGGAGCAACAAGGCTCTGGTTTAGGACTAGCTATTGTTCAACATATAGTAAAATTATATGGTGGTGAATTCACAATCGATAGCATTCCTGAGAAAGAGACTATTGTCAGTATTTCTTTGCCTTGTTAGGGTATGCTTGCATCACGGCAGTAGCCCTCTTCTAAGAAAACAGAATAGTTTCTTAGGAGAGGGATATTAAAATTTTCTCAATATTTTGTCGGGTAGGCATCTTTGCCCGCCCTGATTATGTAATTTGAATGCAAATCAGCCGATCGCAGCGATCGCTAATAAAGAGATGCCAAAACCTTATCTGCTGCTGCCCGGAATGCAGTTGCTGCACCAGCGCTCATATCCCGTGGCGCACAGATGCGATTTCTCACATAGGCGAGTGTGATGGCTCCAACCGCAGCCACGGTTGGATCGGCGTTATCTTGGCCGCCCACGCGCCCCCACGGTAATGCTGCACTATTCCCATTAATGAGATAGTCAGCCAGCAATCTGAGGTGAAAATCAACTGCTTCTTTAACGGTTGTTGTGTCACTATTAACCGCCAATGCTTGCACCCCAGAGTTTTTTAAGATATCTCCTAAAGCAACTTCTCGGTTATCAGTCAATCTCTCAGCCGCCTCTGCCCGAAATTCGATTTCCTGGCTAATTGCTGCATCTGGGGGTAAAGGATTACCGATTGGTGTCACACCCCATCGGCGACGCAGAAGTAAATTGTTGGTGGTATCATCCGATTTGACACGGTGATAGGCGGGACGCTGTTTGAGTGCTTCAAACCAAGCGTTAATGCGAGGATAGCGGGGATTTCCTTTGAGGTGATATCCTCGATAAACAGGTAAGTTAGCCGCCAAGCGATCTAAATGAGGACTATAGGTAATATCTACCACGCTAAATGTTGACAAAAAGTAGGGGCCAGGATACTTTCCTAGAAGTTGCTCTAGCTCGTCTAATTTAGCTTCAAAAGCTGCCTTTAAGCTTGCTAATTCATGAGGATCTTCAGGGGCTTGTCTGAGAAATTTGTAAGCGATATCTCTGATACCATTGGTTTCAGCATCTTCAAGCCACTGCCTAGCAACAGCGTTTTCTCTTTGGTCTTGAGGAAGCAAAGTAGGGCCAAATTGTTCTTCTAACGCTAACAAAATTTCTTTGGATTCATAGACTAACTTGCCCTCAATTTTGGCAGCCGGAACAAGGGTTGTAGGAACTAAATCTGTATACCATTTAGGTTTGTTAGTCAAGTCAATAAACTCTGTTGCAAAGGGAATTTCTTTTTCTTCGAGAGCAAACCAAACCCGTTCGCAAAATGGACACCAAGAGTTAGTATCCCGGTAGAGCAAGACTGGCGGCTCTGTATCTGGTGGCAGTTTATGAAGACTACTAGGAATGGGAGCAGTAGAAGGCGATTGCCCTGGTCTACGCACTCGTCGAGCAGGGGTATTTTTTTGGGCAATTTCTAATAGTTCTTCCCAGTCAAATACTGTGTTTTGAATTGGCATATTGTTTCACCTCAGTTTCAGTTAGCTTTTTAAATAAAGGAGGATGTTTACAGCTTTTCAATAGATAAAAAGCTTAATTACTATACTAATATTATTAACTCCGGTTAGTTTACTAATTTACCGGAGTTTAGAGGTATTATCACATGAAAATAGTTTGAAAGCAAGATTTAATATATCTATTTTAAATATGTAATTTCAACGAGTGTAGCCCAAGAGTGAAGCGCCCCATCCAATAAAAGCGCTACCAAAGACTAGCCATGCAGCATTGATGCGGAAGTGAATGGCTAAAATGGCACAGACGATAGTGATCGCCAAACCGAGAAAATCTATAAATGGAGCTTGTGGTAATGTTAAAGTGGCTACTCCTAGTTGCAAGGTAGTAACAATCATTAGCGCTACAGCACTAACATTCACAGCATCCAAAAATGCTCTAGTCCAAGAAGAGGCTCGTAAGCGGGGGATTAAGGGATTTAGGGCAGCTACAAAAATAAAAGAAGGTAGAAAAATTCCGATTGTGGCAACAATTGCGCCAGGTATGCCAGCAATGATATAACCAATAAACGTAGCAGTGGACAATACTGGCCCAGGAGTAAATTGACCAATTGCGATCGCATCTAGTAACTGCTGTTGTGTTAGCCAGCCATATTCTTCAACTAATCCCCCTTGGAGAAAAGCCACCAAAAGATAGCCACCACCAAATAAGACACTACCGACTTTGAGAAAAAACCAACCCAACTGCCATAAAGAAACGTTGGTTATAGTAGATGCAGTAGCTACCGATGCAGCAACCGTTGATGCCTTTAAAGTCGCGCCTGTGGTAAGACTAGCAATCAAAAAATTGGCTTTATCTCCTGGTTTGTCGTTTTTATCGCCAGAATGCAACCAAACCATACCCAGCAGTCCCCCAATTAATAGGGCAATTACTTCATTTAATTTGAATAATAATGTCAGTAATGCCACAGCCAAAGCAATTACCAGCAATTGGCGAGTTTTCACAGCCTTTTTTGCCAAGCCCCAGAGGGCATTGATAATAATTGCTAAAACAGCCGGTTTAATGCCATAAAGTAAGGGAGCAACTTGGGGTAAAGTACCATAGGCGACATAAACCCAAGCAAACCCGCCAGTAATTAGAACGGCAGGTAAAACAAAACAGACACCTGAGACAATCAGCCCTAGCCATCCTGCATAGATGTAGCCTATATGGATAGCCATTTCTGTAGAATTTGGCCCAGGAATTAGGTTAGTTGCTCCCAGCAAATCCAGAAAATGCTCCCTTGTCAACCACTGACGACGCTTAACCACTTCATCTTCAATCATGGCGATATGGGCAACTGGCCCCCCAAAGCCGATAATGCCCAGTTTAAAAAACAGTTTGGCGAGTTCGCCTAAAGGACTAGGTGCTGAGTTAGTCATTTTTGCTAGGAAATATTTTTCATGTAGTTCTAGATTATTCCTAAAAGATTAAGGCAAGGCTAACCCTTTGAAAGTGGGTAAAAATTTTGTTCACTAACCTCCTTCTTAACTTCTTTAATATGTGTTTTAAGCGGTTAAATAAAAGATTTTTTAACCACAAAGATACTGAGGATGCAGAGAGAAAGAAGAAACTTTAGAACTTACTTTGACAGGGCTAGGCTAAATATTAAAGCTTGGTAGTTGCACAAAATTACTGACTTTTATCTGCTTGCTTGGAAATATACTTCTCAAGTAGGAATTGCTTAAGGTGTGGTTGTTCTAAGTTTAAACCAAGGTCTTGTGCTTTTTGACTAATTTCTTCATAGGTCAGACCTTCGCTAATAGCATTGGCAATCAAGGCAATACCACCAGCCCTTGCTCCAGCTGCACAGTGAATTAAAATTGGTTTGGGTAAATTTTCAATCTCCTGAATTGCTAAATCTGTTAGCTCTTGATTTGGTTCTGAAGGCTTTAACGGGATATTGGCATATTGCAGTCCAGCAGCTTGGGCTTGTTGCTGTTCATCACTGAGAAAACCTGGTTCATCGGGAGAACGCAGATTTAGCACCGACTTAAATCCCTCTTGGGCTGCCTGTTTTAATTCTTCAGGAGTTAGTTGTCCAGCAGCGCTCAAGTCTTCACTAACTTTTTTAGTGTCGCTCATATAATACACTAATTCTATCGAATTAGTGTATTATACTGTAAAATTTGTTTAAAATTTTTCTTTTGCCTTGTTTGCTGATTCAGACTGCAATTACAGCGATTTTGCATTAGACGGTTGCTTTTTTAATATCATCAATCAATTCATCAATTCTTGATTGAGTCGTGTTCCAAGAACACATAAAACGCACTCCTCCCACACCAATAAATGTATAAAACTGCCAGTTATTTGCTTTTAAGCTGTGAATAACTTGCTCAGGTAACTTCACAAATACAGCGTTGGCTTCTCTGGGAAACATCAACTCAACGCCTTCTATATTTATGTTGAGTAGTTGATTTTCTAAGTATTCAGCACATTGATTAGCATGTCTAGCATTTTTTAGCCAAGCACCAGTTTCTAATAAACCCAACCAGGGAGCCGAAATGAACCGCATTTTTGAGGCTAGCTGTCCTGCTTGCTTGCATCGATAATCAAAGTCTTCTGCTAACTCTTTGTTAAAGAAAATAATCGCTTCACCTAATGCCATTCCATTTTTAGTACCACAAAAGCACAACACATCCACTCCCGTTTTCCAAGTAATTTCAGCAGGACTTTTATTCATAGCCGCAACTGCATTGGCAAACCGAGCGCCATCCATGTGAACCTTTAAGTTATACTTTTTCGCAACTTCTTTAATTTTTAGAAGTTCTTCAATAGAATATAAGGTTCCTAATTCGGTTGATTGTGTAATACTAATAACTTTAGGTTTAGGATAATGGATGTCAGTACGTCTAGTGACAATTCCCTCTATCGCTTCTGATGTTAACTTGCCATTTTTGCCAGGAGCTAGTAACAGTTTAGAGCCATTAGAGGCAAATTCAGGTGCGCCACATTCATCTGTTTCTATGTGAGATGTTTCATGGCAAATGACGCTGTGATATGACTGACAAAGGGCTGCTAAAGATAAAGAATTGGCGGCTGTACCATTAAAGGTAAAAAATACTTCACAATCAATTTCAAAGAGTTCCCGAAAATAATCTGTGGCTTTTTGAGTCCATTCATCATTTCCATAAGCTGGAACACTACCTTGATTTGCCCTAATCATATATTCCAGCGCTTCTGGACAAATACCAGAAGAATTATCGCTTGCAAACTGTTCTAAGTTGTTACTCATAATTTTTACTTTGATTTTTCTTTATCAGGCTGATATTTAATGTTTTAAATATACGTGGTAGTATAGCTAAAATAGGGTAATGCCTAAAGATGGGGAGCAAGGATTTAGCCCCAATAAACTATAAAAAAGTTAAGGCATAAATTCAGTCTTGCCATACCCATACATAAGTAGTCGGACACAATTAAATTCATTGGTGGAAATAGGGAATAGGTTACAGGTTACAGGAAAAAACTTGTGTAATTAATTCTGTCTGATTACTTATACTTCAATACAGTTCAGTTAAGCAATTTTTTCCTTCTCTTTCTTCTCTCTGCGTCCTCTGCGCCTTGGCGGTTCGTTAAAAAATTGACTTGGATAACAGAGTTTTAGCCTTAACTGAACCGTATTGACTTATACTTAACTTTTTTCCAAAAAAAAATCGAATTGCTATATTTTATTTTAGTAATTATGACCTCAATTAGTATATTTATACTATTAAATAGATTTGCTGATGTCCATAAAAAATAGGGGTCTAAGTTTCTGTTTACTGAGACGTTAAGTTACTACGGTGTCTTTGTCGGGCTTAGTTTGAGAGGATTATGGGACGGCAAACATCGTAAATAATATTATGCTAGAAAAATAGAGTTTGCTAATTAGAATGCTAATCATATACTTATAATGTACTATACAATGCCCTACCAATAAGTATGACATCACTGATTGGGCATATTTGTCCTTTGCTTAATTGTGAGTAGTCATACTGATTAATGTCTCTCTGGGTAATGATCCTTCTGGTGCGTCTAACACCAGTTGTTCATTAGGGAAACTATGCTAATTGCTTCTCTCTTGGCACTAGCCTCTTCTTTTGGGAGACGAGGAGATATAGCGCGTAGCTTGCTTCCTTATAAAGGTAACAAATTAGGGAACCCGCCCAAGGCACTGGCTCACCAATGACTAATGACTAATAACTAATGACTGAACCATTGATTGAACTGAAAGGTGTTTCTAAGTCCTTTGGTAGCCATAAAGTTCTAGATAATGTAGACTTGACTATTTACCGGGGAGAAGCACTGGGGATTATTGGGCCATCGGGGACTGGTAAATCAACAATTTTACGGGTAATAGCGGGGTTACTGACTACCGATGAAGGAGAAATTTATGTGCAAGGGGTGCGGCGAGACGGTTTAATTGAGGATGGTGGCCAGCAGGTTGGTATTGGTATGGTGTTTCAGCAGGCGGCGCTATTTGATTCGCTGACGGTAGAGGAGAATGTGGGATTTTTACTTTATCAAAATTCAAAACTGTCGCGATCGCGCATTCGAGATTTGGTACACGAAAAATTGGAAATGGTCGGTTTGCCATCAATCAGCGACCTTTATCCAGCCGAACTTTCTGGGGGAATGCGAAAACGGGTCAGTTTTGCCCGTGCAATTATGTCTAATCCCGATAATCCCTCAGAAGGCCCAGAAGTTCTATTATACGACGAACCGACAGCCGGACTCGATCCCATTGCCTCAACAGTAATCGAAGATTTAATCCGCCATTTGCAATGTTTACATGGAGTTTGTAGTACTTATGCTGTTGTTACCCACCAAGACAGCACTATCCGGCGGACAGCTGATAGACTTATATTTCTCTATGAAGGCAAAGTGCAGTGGCAGGGTACAGTTAGTGAGATATACAACACAGAAAATCCGTTGATAAAACAATTTATAAGTGGCAGTGTGCATGGGCCGATTCAAGTCGTCGGTTAGAAAGTCAAAAGTTAGGAGCTAAACTAATTCGTAATTCGTAATTCGTAATTCGTAATTAAGTTTTGCAACTGGGATTTAGACCCTGCAACAAAACAAGACGTTGTTAGAAGTGAAGGACTTAACCCACTAGAATTTTCTAAAGATGAGGAGCGAGAGTTAAATTCAACTCCTAACTCATAACTCATAACTCCTAACTTCCAACTCCTAACTCCCAACTCATAACTAATTATTGGTGGAGGCAAAAAATGCGAGGTCTGATGACAAGCCGCTTCGCTTCTGGGCGAACATTTAGAGAAGGCTCTGTAGGGTTGTTGCTCCTGCTAGGACTGGGGGTATTTGGGTTACTCTTTCTGTGGTTAAATAGATTGACTGCTGCTGGTCGTTCATACAAAATTATTGTAGAATTTGCTAACGCTGGCGGGATGCAAAAAGGAACAGTAGTTCGCTATCGAGGCGTGAAAGTAGGAAGTATTTCCAAAATTTTACCAGGGCCAAATGCTATTGATGTAGAAATTGATATTTCCCAAACTGACTTAATTATCCCGCGAAATGTTGTGGTAGAAGCTAATCAAAGTGGATTAATTAGCGAAAGTATTATCGACATTACACCAAAAACAACTTTACCTACTGGGATTGTGCTTGCTAAACCCTTAGATAGAAGTTGTGATAATAATCTCATTGTCTGTAATGGTTCTCGCTTAAAAGGTCAGATTGGCATCAGTGTTGATGAATTAATTCGCAGTTCAACTGAGCTATCGGCTTCATATAATAACCCCAAATTTTATAGAAATGTAAATAGGGTTCTAGAAACTACCACAGGTGCAGCATCTAGTTTTACTGAGCTAAGTCAGGATTTACAAGGTTTGACTAAAAGCTTGCGACAACAACTCAATACATTTTCAACCACTGCTAATTCAGTGCAACGAGCGACAAATCAACTTAATGCATCGGCGAGTCAAACACTAAATAACTTCGGTACAACTGCAAATCAAGCAAATCGTTTGCTCACCAACCTAGATAATCTCTTAACAACAAATCGTTCTTCACTAGTTGGCGCTTTAAATAATATCACCGAAACCAGCAACCAACTACGTGTTACAGTCAGTAGCCTATCACCATCTGTCAATCGATTGACTCAAGGACAATTACTCAACAATTTAGAAACTCTTTCAGCAAATGCAGCGCAAGCTTCAGCTAATTTACGCGATGCTTCTAAAACTTTAAACGATCCCAAAAATGCGGTGTTGCTGCAACAAACTTTAGATTCAGCACGAGTAACCTTTGAAAATACCCAAAAAATTACATCTGATTTAGATGAATTGACAGGCGATCCTAATTTCCGAAAAAATTTACGGCAATTGGTGAATGGTTTAAGTGGTTTAGTCTCTTCTACACAAGAGATGCAGCAACAAATACAAGTTGCTACTACTTTAGATACAGTAAAAGCTGCTGTGAACAAACAAAATAATCTAATTCCTAACCCAGCACCAACCCAACAGGCGATGTCTCATGACAAGTCGCTACCCGTTTACAGAGTTAATCCTTTGCCTACTAATTTTGAAAGTACTGAAATCACCCTTGAACCAACTCCCAGTCCGTCTATCTCTAACTCATCCCAAGAAGTTCTGTTGAAGCAGTTGCGGGAGTATGGTGAGCAACGGAAGCAAGTGGAGACAGGGAAAGAGGCAACACAGCTTGACAATTTGAAGTAACATATTTTACTGTTTATACAGTGTGTTGTAACTCATCGACACCACTCATCAGAACCTTGAAAACCGCATAATTCCGTTGACTGGTGTCGATTGTTTGCACAGTAAGGGTTTCAGGCTGTAAAATTAGTCGCTTATTGATAATTAATTAATAGTTATTGATAATTCAAAAAGTGGTGCCGATTTGGGGGTCTTAAACCCTTGCTCTGTAAGGTTTCCAAAAGGTAACTCTTTACATAACCACTTCCCCTAACGGGGATGGAAACACGCCGATAGCTTCGATTCTTTGAACTTGGGAAAGCTTTACATAACCACTTCCCCTAACGGGGATGGAAACACATTACCATTGCCTGTACGCCCCTTCACTTCAACTTTACATAACCACTTCCCCTAACGGGGATGGAAACTCAACTAGAGTTACAAATTGTTCATCTAAATTTTCAGGACTTTACATAACCACTTCCCCTAACGGGGATGGAAACGAGCAGGAGCGGAGATAGATGGAGAAGTTGGAACAGTTCTTTACATAACCACTTCCCCTAACGGGGATGGAAACAAAAGTTTAGCGGATTTTAGCAAGCTGAACTGATTATCTTTACATAACCACTTCCCCTAACGGGGATGGAAACCAAATCGTTGAACTGTTGAATAACGTATCCTTTTTGTCTTTACATAACCACTTCCCCTAACGGGGATGGAAACCTATTTGACATGACTATTCTCTCCATGTGTAAAACAGCTTTACATAACCACTTCCCCTAACGGGGATGGAAACGAAGTCAAGCCGATGCTCACCGTGATTTTTAAATCGACTTTACATAACCACTTCCCCTAACGGGGATGGAAACCCTACACTGAATGTCACAGTAGCCTTCACAACGAACATACTTTACATAACCACTTCCCCTAACGGGGATGGAAACATTAAGTATCCTCCATCAACAATAGAAAAAATTACTTTACATAACCACTTCCCCTAATGGGGATGGAAACAATAAGTCATAGACATATTTGATTTGCTGCTGTTGACTTTACATAACCACTTCCCCTAACGGGGATGGAAACGTTTTTTACGAAGTTGTTCGCTTCAGACACAGCTTGACTTTACATAACCACTTCCCCTAACGGGGATGGAAACATTTTGGAGACCTTTCTTTTATTTGCTTCATTTAGGCGCATCTTCTGATTGGTATTGAGTACTCAAAACTGCTGAACCACTACAAGACCAGCAATTATCAAGCGCCATACTTGGGCAAAATCCCTATCGATATCTGGATCGCTCCATTCGGATGCGTGTGCTGGATGATGAAATCGAACTGTCGCTTGAAATACTGCCTTGGCTGCTGCTTGCGGATCAGTTACCCCAAACTCATTACTGGAAATACCGCTCTCGACGATCGCAGTGACTTGCCTAAGCAGTTCAGTAACGTGAGCTTCAACTACTCCTCGTGCCTCTTGGGTAATCGCTGAATAGGTTGCAAATAACTCTGGTTCTTTCAAAACTTTTTGACGTTTCAGAGTCATGAGTTGCTCAAACCATCGGTGCAACCGTTCTCTGGCGGAACCTGGCTCTTGGGCGATCGCTGCTAACGGTGTGGAAACCCGATGCAGCCAGCGTTCTGCTACTGCATCGCGCAGGGCAGCCTTGCTGGGAAAATGCCGATAAATCGTGCCGTGGCTCACCTCTAAAAAACGAGCCACATCGACGACTGTTGCCTTTGCCAGACCGTAACGACGCAAAACTTCTTCTGCTGCATCGAGAATCCGCTCCGGTGTCAAAGGTGAATCATTCATGCGATAACTTTTTTACCTCTTTTCACTATCGAGCATTGCCATTTGTTCTGGGCCATAGCGATCGCCTGCGACGGCATTTAGTGGCACGGCTGCCTCAATCCGGGCGATATCATCCTTATTTAAGTGTAAATCCAATGCACCCAGAGCTTCATTTAAGCGATCGCAACGCCGTGCGCCAATTAACGGTATGATGTCGTTCCCCCGTGACAGCACCCAAGCAATTGCCACTTGAGCAACCGTTGCATTCTGTTCTTGGGCAATCAGGCGCAGGGCTTCCACTAGCAACAAATTGCGATCTAGATTCTCTCCAGAGAAGCGGGGTAGATGTACTCGATAGTCTTGCGCTTGCTCAGAGCGTTCTTTCGACCAATAATCGCTCAACAATCCCCGTGAGAGGACTCCATAAGCGGTGACAGCAATGCCCAATTCCCGCACGGTTGGGAGAATGTCATCTTCAATGCCACGACTCAGGAGGGAATATTCAATCTGAAGCAAAGCGATTGGATGAGTCTTATGAGCGCGCCGAATTGTATCTGCACCCACTTCAGATAAACCAATCTGGCGAACATATCCAGCTTTCACCATTTCGCTAATCGCCCCAATAGTCTCTTCAATAGGCACTTTCGGATCGAGCCGGGCTGGTTGGTAAAGGTCAATGTAATCGGTTCCCAGCCGTTTCAATGTATAGGCAAGTGAAGTCTTTACGGCTTCAGGACGACCATCGAAGCCAAGAAAGTTGCCATCAGGAGAGCGCAGCGCACCGAATTTGACAGCAATGAAGACATTTTCCCGCCGTCCTGTTAAGGCTTCATTTAGCAGCAATTCATTGTGTCCCATGCCGTAAAAGTCGCCTGTATCTAGTAAGTTAATACCTGCATCAAGGGCTGCATGAATTGTTGCAATACTTTCCTTGCGATCGGCTGGCCCATAAACATCAGACATACCCATACAGCCAAGCCCAAGCGCCGATATTGTTGAACCGTTTTTTCCGAGTTGACGCGACAACATAGCAACTTCTCCACTGTGGTGATAAAACTATGATAATCAGTCAAGTGACAAAAATCAATATCTGTCATTCAATCTTTGTTAAAAAACTATTGGCATCATGTCTGATTAGCGGTGCTGTAGTAGCGATCGCAATTTGTTATTTTTTACTCAAGTCAGGGAACTCTATGAATACGATTCAGTAATTCGTGCAGCATTAACCACAGAAAGGCTTTCCGTAGGTGGTTGTTGTAGGTTTAGTTGAACTGTGTTGTAAGGATAACTTTGAGTTTTGAGGATCGGCTGATGGATAAATCAATTATTCAGTTGGTTGACGAATTACCAACTGACAATATTACTGTCAAAGTTTTAAAGGCTCTTGATTACGTAGCACCAGGTGAATGGAGCAATCTGACAGGGTTTGACAATAGTATTCGCAGCATTACAGGAGAAACCGATGCAAAGGTGATTCAGAGAATCCGCGATCGCGCTGCCGTCTTATACCAAGATCCTCAAAAAGGCTACGAGTTTGCAATCAAACTTTATCAAACAATTGATAAGGCAGATACAGCTATGGCAACAGCAGCTTTAGCGAATAAAGTTAGTGAGAAAATCGGCTTTCTATCTTTTTTAGGCAACATTACTCCCAAAGCTGATGTCACTCAATCCATTGACTTGGCACTGAAAATCGCCGTCGAAATCATCGCCTTTTGCAAACTAAATGGTATTCCTCAACCTAACCCCCAAGAGTTTGCTAATTCCCTTGCTAACAACTATCAAAATGCATCCCTAATGCGGATGGTAGCTTTAGTTTGTATAGACGGAATTATGCCATTAGGCCCAGATTTTCTCAGCAAGATTCACAGCGTTATTAGTGGTGCTGATACTGGCGCAATCACTCAAAATCCGGTTTTCTTAGGCATCAATAACTTTCTCCCAGGTAGTAATCCCTCTGATAAAGTTGGTTTTATCAGTCAGAGTTTTAACTCCGTGCAAGGCTGGATGAATAACTTAGTATCGAAAACAGGTATAACTCCGCAATCAATTTCTAGTCATTTGGGTAATTTTATTCAGATTGCTGATGATAATTTAGATTTTGTTGCCGCATTCCTAGATCAAACTACCAATTACTACGAACATACAGGAACTCAAACAGTCGCTCGTGGCTTGATTTTGGAAGCTTACGCTTTAGTAAAAGAAGAAATTAAACAAGAACAACAAAAGCTGATCCAAGATGTTTCGTCTGCTTCTGCTGTCAAGTCAGATAAAAATCAGTATGAAGTCAGCAAAACTGTAGAAGTTTGGGATAGTGAAGACGAAGATTGGTATCAGGGAACAATTGAGAAAATCCAAGATGACCAATTCTTTATTCATTACCTTGGCTATGGTTCATCTTATGACGAGTGGGTAGGCGAAGATGACATTCGGACTCGCGATCTTCGCGCTGCTGATGACAATGGATATGCAGTGGGTCAAAAAGTAAAATGCTGGGATGATGAGCAAGAGGCTTGGTATTCTGCAACGATTCAGCAAATCCAAAATCAGCAATACTTTGTTCACTATGCTGGTTATGATTCATCTTATGATGAGTGGGTCGATAGCGACGAAATTTCTTAACTATTGAATTAGCACGGGGGCGGCGATCGCAATATCTCTGATGGGCTATTCGGTGTCGCGCCCTGTGCTAGTGGTCTATCAAATTCATTTTGACGGTTAGAGAGACGCGATAAATCGCCGTCTCTACAAGGATTTTATCCATCAATTATTTATTGACAGACTACTAGTGGTCTATCGCACTAATTTTACTGAGTTTTCAGAAATAATGACACGAACCACTAGCTAGCATATAGTACTTTTAAAAAGTATAAATTATTTTGACACTTGCGCTACTATATCCCCTATTGCCTTCATGCAATGTACGTAAGGAGTAGTGCAGGTTAAATATGAACATGATAGAAGAATTTAGTACACAGCGTACAGAGAATCTGGTTGCGATCGCAGAGCAATTCGCCCAACAGGGAAAGGTTACAGATGTTAAACCATTTGGCAGTGGTAATATCAATGACACCTTTTTAGTGACTTTAGATTCCTCGAAAGAACAATATTTTGTCTTGCAACGCATCAATACGCAGGTGTTTCGCCAGCCAAAACTGATTATGCAGAATATGCGTACCTTCACTGACCATGTTCATAAACGGTTACAGCACAGCCCCTTGAATCGTCGTTGGGAAGTACCGCGCGTACTATTAACTAAGGATGCAGAAGACCACTTTCAGGATGCAGACGGCTGCTTTTGGCGGGCGATTAGCTTTATTGAAGGCTCCCAGTCTTTTGATACTATGGGCGATCGCTTACAAGCGCAAGAAATAGGTTATGCCTTGGGGATGTTCCACAATTTAATCAGCGATTTGCCACCAGAAAAACTAGCTGACACCCTTGAAGGATTTCATATTACACCGCTTTATCTCCAGCATTACCAAGAAGCGTTGGCGAAAACTAGTGCGCGTCAATCTGCCGAAGTTAATTATTGTTTACAGTTTGTTAGCGATCGCCAAGGCTTTGCACATATCCTAGAAAATGCCAAAGCTGAGGGCAAATTACCTCTGCGTTTGATGCACGGCGATCCAAAAATTAATAACGTCATGTTCGACATTGTTACCCAGCAAGCCGTGAGTGTGATCGACCTCGACACCGTTAAACCTGGTTTGGTACATTACGATATTGGCGATTGTTTGCGATCGGGCTGCAATCCGGCTGGAGAAGAAACAGAGAACTGGAAAAGTGTCTATTTTGACACCGATCTATGCCAGGGAATCTTGCAAGGTTATCTGTCTGTAGCGAAAGCATTTCTTACCGAGAATGACTATGCATATATATACGATGCCATCCGTCTTATCGCCTTTGAATTAGGATTGAGATTTTTTGCTGATTATTTAGCTGGGAATACCTACTTTAAAATAAAGCACCCAGAACATAACTTGGCAAGAGCGATCGTCCAGTTTAAGCTTACCGAAAGTATTGAATCTCAAAAAACGCAGATTTGTAATATTATCAAAGATATGAAATGAACAACCAGACATTTTCTCTACAACCCTTTCCTTCTAATGAATCACCGCCTAATTTGAAAATTACAGGCAATATTACCCGAAATGGTAATCAACTTGCCATCCGCTATATGCTTGAAGGCGATTTAAAAGAAATTACGATTTTTCCCCCATCAAACACACCATCACGCAAGGATGAATTGTGGAAAGACACGTGCTTCGAGTTATTTATTGGCATCAAGAACTCTGCGCGATATTGGGAATTCAACCTATCACCCGCCGGACACTGGAATATCTATCGGCTTGATGGGTATCGTGAAGGAATGCAAGAGGAAACTGCTTTTCAAAACCTACCCTTTCATGTTCAAAATCAAGGTAACAGTTTAGCACTAGCTTTAAATATTGATTTGGATAAAATTATCTTAGCAAAACAAGCTATTGAAATTGGCATTACTACTGTCATCAAAGATAGAGATGGTAAGGTGACTTACTGGGCGCTAACTCATAGAGGTGCAGAAGCTGATTTTCATTTGCGAGATAGTTTTATCATTGAGTTGTGAGTTATATCTGAAATGACTACGGGAATACTAGTAACCCAAGTTGCGGGTTATAAAATTCTTGATGTTTCATAAGTTTCTTTTTGCCGATGCCAAGTCATGTTGCTTTTTCCATTAAACTGGCAATTCTGACAGCCGTTGCTGATAATAATTTTAGAGGTAATTATTCAAGAGGTCTGATTGTGGTCTTTGCTCAAAGCAGTCCCTGTGATGTAATAGCAACTCGCCTCACATTAGACGAGTATCGGGCTATGGAAGAAACTAACCCAGAACGCCATGAATACCGTAATGGAGAGGTTATTACTATGTCGGGAGGTTCCGAAGCTCACAGTGCGATCGCTAGCAACTTATTAATTTACTTGGGGTTTTTGCTCAGAGACAGCAATTTTCGTTTATATAATAGCGACTTGCGAGTTTGGATTCCTGAATATCAATGTGGTACTTATACTGATTTGATGGTTGTAAATGGCGAACCAGAGTTGAATGGCATACGCAATGATGAAATTCTTAATCCAATACTTATTGTCGAAGTTTTATCGCCCTCTACCGAAGCTTATGACCGAGGTGAGAAGTTCAGAAAATATCGCTCTCTTGCCAGCTTTTGTGAATATTTGCTTGTGAGCCAAACTGAACCCTACATTGAGCAGTATCACAACTTAGATCGTAACAGTAATGATCGCTGGTTATGGCAGGTTCACTGTAACCTTGAGCGGGCAGTTGTTTTGCACAGTTTAAACGTAGAAATTCCTATGACTGAAATCTATCGTCGCATTAATTTTTAAAGATACCTCAAGAGCGGGTGATTACTACGGCAACCCTTTCAGAGAAAGCACTTCAACTAAAGAGCGTTTATCACTAACAATATTGAACCGAGTAGATGGTGGATCGTTCTAATTATGCCAATCGCTTGACATTTTTATTATTTTTAACCACAGATTCACATAGATAATTAATCTATGTGAATCTGTGGTTTAATTTTCATAAAATTGACTTTTGCAAAAAGTTTACTGTTTCATTCAACAGATGAAACACTTGGTATTGCAGAACGAATTGCACTAATAAAGTTTTGGGCATAATTCTGCGTTGAAAAATCTAGGGCGCGTTGCCTAGCAGCTATTCCCGCATTCCGGGCAAATTCTTGTTCGTCAAGATAACGGAGAATTGCGATCGCTAATTTATCCGCATCGCCGTAAGGTGTTAATAGTCCATTCATCCCATCGGTAATAATTTCTGTCGGGCCGCCTGCATCGCCAGCAATTACAGGCTTACCTAGCGCCATCGCCTCAATAATCACAATTCCAAAGGGTTCTTTATCCGAGGCATGAACGAATACATCCATCGCCTGCACCCACTCAGGGATATTACGCTGTAACCCAGCCATAATTACTTGCTCTTTTAAGCCCAAGTTTGTGATTTCTGCTTTTAAGAACTCCTCATAGTCGGGTTCTAAATCGTGCTTACCGCCAACCACCACACAATGGGCATCAGGATACTTCTCTAAAATTTTGGGCATTGCTTGCACCAATACGTGCATTCCCTTCCATCGTTGCAATCGTCCCACAATTCCAATCAACGGCCCGTGTAAAGGTAAGCCGAGTTTACGCCGTGCTTCTTCAGGAGTTGGCAAAGCATTAGGCTCAAATCGGTCTAGCGCGACACCAGGATAAACCAAAGGTGTTGGTCTATGAGGCCAAATCTCTGCTTGTGCTTGCTTGCCATCTTGGGAAAGAGTGATAATTGCGCGGGCTGGGATTAAAGTAGCGAGTCGCACCAACCAAGTTTTATCGCTAGGTACTTCTAGTTGATACCAGACAGCAGGCAGCCCTGCCAACATTGCCGCCAAACCTCCAGATATATGCGTAATCCACATCCAATTGACAATTATATCTGCACGTTCGCGGCGTGCGATCGCAGCTATCTGAAAAACAGCGCCAATAAAACGGTGGATTTGGCGCAAACGCCCACTTTCCACAACTCGCGCATCAATACCAAGGGACTTTACTTGTTCTACCATTGGGCCGTGTTCTAAAAATATCACTAGCCACTCAACACCAGCATTACGTCCTTGCTGTACCAAATCCCACAGCATCATCTCACCGCCGCCTCGTTGTTCGGCTAGTGGCATTACAATAATTGCTTTCATAATTTATATCAGTCCTATTTAAGTTGTAAGATTTTGTTTTTTAACTCAATTCATATTTATCAAACAGAATTCAGGAGTCAGGAGTCAGAATTCAAAATAAATTCTGTACGACTTGCGGATAGCGCAGCGTCTCGTAGAGAGGAACGAGTGTCGTGTCTTGATTCTGACTCCTGAATTCTGACTTCTGAATTCTTCTTCAAGAATTCTTCGGATTGCTATAGTATTTATGTCCTGCCATCGCCATAGCTAAAAATCCCCAAAGAATCATCCCTGCTACACTTAACATTCCGCTACCAATAATTAGCTGTGTAGCAGAACTTATCCCAATGGCGCGGGCAGCACTAATAAAACTATCAAAACGCCCCTCACTATAACTGCTAACACTAATAATTAACAAAATTAATCCACCCATATAAAAGATAGCTCCAAACCAACCAAGGGTGAAAAACATATCTAAAATGCCACTATCAATTACCACAACTTCAATTTGACCAGTCTTTTCATTAACTTTCCAAATATTTCCTAAGCCGTTACCCAAACCATTAGAAAGGGCTAGACCAAGGTTTTTGTCATAACTTCCCGATCTATCTTTAAAACTTGTATCATCTTGAAGATTAGAAAAAGTTTCCAAACGGGCTGACACAACCCCAGCAATTGGCTCAATAGTTGTTAATGGCACAACACAAATTGCCATCACCGCAATTATGATAATTAAGCGCATTTGAATTCGTGCCTTAACTGAACCCACGATCATAATTATTCCAAATAACCAGCCTCCCCAATTAGTCCGCGCTTGTGTTAGCAAAAAGGATAAATAGCCAACAGCTGAAGCAGGAAAAATTAAACTTCCTGAACTGGTAAATAATAACAGTAAACCAGCTTGCATGACGGAACCAAAAGGCCCGACTGAGTGCAATGTACTCCAGACACGCATCCCGAAAGGTACAGGGTTTCCAGAACTCATGAATAGTTTTGATTGGATGAGCCAATACCTATCCCACTCAGGAGCTACTACGAATTGATATATGCCATAAGTTCCTAAAATTAACACACACCAAAGAAATGTTCGCTGAATATTCTGGCGATAACTAGGATAATCTCGCCAGTTTATAAATAAGTGAAAAGCGAAGATAATCGGACTGAGCCAATCCAGCAACCCGCGTGCTACAGGGATTGGTGGATTATAAATCAGACCGATGAGAAACCCATAAAAGACTCCAATAAAAGCCATAACAAACGGCAAACCTCCTTGACGTGAGGCACGGGGAAAATGTCGTAAGAATGTGGCGATAGTTACAAATACCACCAAATATGGTGCTATGAGCATCTGGCGGGTAGCATCCCAACCTACCCGATAATCAACTAAGCGGGTAGCTAAGGGTGTGAGAAACCAAATCCACCAGGTAAAGCTGATGTAGAGAATGGGATGCCGCAAGTATAAAAACACCGCTACAACTAAAGCTGTCACCGGATAAATTAGGCGCAATGCAGCAGTAGCACCAGCAAAATAGCAAACTACAATTAGTAGTATAAAGCCTGCGATCGCCATCCACCCCTGCTGCGATCGCTCTTGGGGAGAATAGTTTTCTTCTAAAAAACTATTGAAAAGTATCTGCTTAGAATTCATTCAATTTTAGATGTACATATACATAAATTTGGCAGATTCCAAAATTACGAATTACGAATTACGAATTACGAATTCTTTATACCCTTGCCAGCGTCCCCGCCAAGATGCCAGCAATTTTTTCCCCGCCAACTGCCCTTGGCTAGGTAAAAATCTCAACCATTGTACGAAACCCAAACTATCGCACGTACCCACAAATACTGCCCAGAATAAAAATACAATCCGGCGGATGAATGGCAAATGCTCTAGTAAAACTAAGGTTTCATTATGAACTAA
Organism: Nostoc sp. DedVER02; assembly: GCF_034530675.2. Taxonomy (NCBI): domain Bacteria; kingdom Bacillati; phylum Cyanobacteriota; class Cyanophyceae; order Nostocales; family Nostocaceae; genus Nostoc; species Nostoc sp. DedVER02. The sequence continues at coordinate 78,455 of NZ_JAVRCP020000004.1, read as the reverse complement.
ATTAATAAAGGCAATCTCGTTAAAATTATTTCGCTGATCTTCATCAAAACGTTGTGCAGGATAGTGATCTACAGCAACATTAGGATCGTAAATTATCTTCCAACCAGCCCGCTTTAATGTTAGAGTAAATGCCATTTCAAAATGTACTTGCGCCCCAGTACCACGCATCCGCTCGTCAAAGCGCAATTGTCCGATGGCCTCTTTACGAAAACTCATGTTTACGCCTTTGAGAATATCGACTTCGCGGGGTTCTCCCACTCCCAGATGATGGTTGCCAATCACTCGCCCAAACCACTGCAACTGTCCCACTACTGGGCGGGATTCATCTTCTAATTTGTTGCCGTGGTATACCCAATCACGCCCTCCCAAACCGCCGAGGCGACTATCTGAGGTAAAGTAAGCGGCGATGCGCTCTAACCAATCTGGGTGGGGTGCAGCATCATCATCAGTAATGGAGACAATATCGCCCTCCACTGCTGCTAGTCCGGCATTGAGGGCTGCTACTACCCCTGGTTGTGTCACTTTCACAGTATGCAGAGGCAGATTGGGCGCGTTTAATTGCGCCAGGAATTGCCAAGTATCTGCATCCGTATCGCGGACAACCACTATCACCTGATCGACGGGTTTAATTTGCTCCTGTAGCGCCAAAAGGCAGCGTGATAGGTCTTGTGGACGGCGATAAGTTGGTATCAGAACGGTGTTCCGCATTGCTTAACTCCTCGAATAAATCCACATAAGTTTGTGCCATAGTAGTCCAGCTATGTTTTTCTGCCACAGAACGAGCAGCTTTACCCATTTGTTGGATGAGGGCGGGACTACTCACCAAGGACATCAACGCCACAGCCAAAGCATCAATATCATCTGAGTCGGGTAAGACGATGCCACATTCTGGTGTCACCAACTCTCCGCCTCCGGTGGCTGAGGCAGTAATTACTGGCAGCCCTGAAGAAAGTGCTTCTAACAATACGAGGCTGCAAGCTTCGTATCGGGAAGGAAAAACAAATAAATCTACTCCTTGCATAATTTGGGGGATATCACGGCGAAATCCCACAAAATGCACGCGCTTACTTAACCCCAAAGAGGCTGCTAACTGAGGGAAAGGGCTATTTTGAGTGTGTCCCACTACCACCAAATGTAAATCGGGAACTTTCACCAAGGCGTGCAGTACTGTATCTAAGTTCTTTCTGGGTGTGCGAATATCTCCGGCGAATAATGCTAGGGTGGCATTCTCTGGTAAACCTAACTTTTGGCGATTGGTTTCACCAGGGGCAAACTCTTCTAAGTCAACGCCATTGATGATTACGCGAATGCGAGAACGAGGTACACCAATATTGACTAATTCCTGCGCTACCTTTTCCGATACCGCCACAACAACCTGCGCTTTTTGGAAAGCCTGTTTCTCCCAACGGGCATTAAAAGCCGTAAACAGCCACTGGTATAAACCATATAAATCGCGGCGATTGCGGGAAATATGAACAGGCGATCGCAACCATGAACTATGCACAAAATGTACAGCATTTACATCAGCCGCAGCCAGATTAATTGCGCCATTGACTTTAACTAAATCAATCTCAGAGCGATGTTTGTGCAACCAATCTGTACTTTTTTGAGCAAATATGAAATTACGTAAAAATTCTGTCGGATAGTCTTTGACTGGAATTCTAACCCAATTAACTTGACTATTATTTTCTAGTTCTGGTGCGATTTCACTAGCTAATAATGTAAGTTGATGACCACGACGAATTGCTTCATTAGCAACCTCATAGTTTACCCGTCCCTGTCCATCACCTTTTTTAATTTTATGAGTAACAATACAAAGTTTCATCTACTACCCTCTTAATAATCTAAGCTCACCCATAACTCCAGCCAAATAACTTAAAACCATCTTCTTCTCTTACCTTCGCGCTCTTGGCGTTCTTCTCTAACGAGACGCTGCGCGTTCACGTAGTGTCTCGCAGAGAAGGCGGTTCGTTAAAAAAATATTCTCAGGTAGAGGCAATTCATTAATTACCTCTAAAAAAATCTACTATTTCGACAAATCTATTAATTTGTTTGCAAAAAAATGTGGAGTAAAACTAAGACTTAATGCCACTAAAGTCCGCACATTAAATTTTTGTTTAGTCAGCGCCTGCCAAAAATAAGGACGTGCTACTGCTATCTGTTCACTTCGCAATAAACCAATTCCCAAAGTTGTATTAGCCTCTAACCATTTCTGTTGAAAATATACCCTAAATTGCTGTAAACTAGCGTCTTCCATAAAGACTTGATAACAGAACATTTCGCTTTTAGCTTTACGAATTTTTGCTTGCATATCTCGGCTACCACTGAGCATAGTGTCAGTTTGCTCATGGGCACGATATCGCGTTAATCTTTCTGGATAGTAGTAAGCACCATAACCAGATATGCAACAAAGGTAAGTTAAATATAAATCCCACATTCCGCCAACTTCTGGAGGAATACTATCCCAATTGACTACATTATTGCGAATCACACAAGATGCAGCAGTAGGTATGCTTTTATCAATTAATCCAATTTTATAGAAAGGTTGATGAATTCCTTTTGCTAGTTTGTCTCGCTTATAACCGCGTGTATTTTCTTCAGTTCCAGCATGATTAATTATGCTATCAGCATCTATGATATATTGGTCACAAAAAGCGAGAATTAACTCAGAATTTGCTTCTAGTACTGGTACAAGTTTTGCTAGAAAGTCTTCATTCCAGATATCATCATCATGAAGACTCGCAACATACTTACCTCGCGCCATTTTAAAAGCGTATTGCTGATTAGCAAGCATACCTAGATTTTGCTCATGTCGCCAAAATCTGATGCGTAAATCTTCAAAAGATGCGACAACGGCTTGAGTATTTTCTGCACTGCAATTATCTGAAACAATAATTTCGATATTTCGATAAGTTTGTTTAATAGCACTAGCGATCGCTTGCTTGAGATAATCCGGTCTATTATAGGTAGGGATAATAACGCTGACTAAAGGCTGTTGGCATTCTTGAGATAACGACATATTTTTTTCCTTTATATTTAATAGAGAAAAGATGCACTTTATAAAGTTTCAACTAAACTCAGCTTATTTCACTTGAGGAATGCCATATAATTTTTTCGCTCTCGAAGGAAAGTCAGCTATTGTTTTTGCATAAATTGTTTGCAAATTATTTACATGAGCAGCCATTGTAAATTCCTTCATCAATAAAGCATGGCCTTGTTCGCCCATTTGCCGGCTTTTTTGATAATCTTCATACAAATCATGAATAGCATCAACCAGCTTTTTGATATCATTAGCCGGAACCAGAATACCCGTTTCTCCATCTCGTAAATGTTCTGGGATGCCTCCGACTGCACTACCAATTACAGGACGATAATTAGAGTATGCTTCCAGAGTTACAAGACCGGCAGGTTCAGGCCAAACACTAGGGAATATGACTGTAAAACACTGTTGATAAAGTTGATTTATTTTGTCAGCATCGCACCAACCATGCCAAACAATCCGATTACTTAATCCGAGTGTATTTGCTAACTTTTCTAAGCGGGGTCGTTCCCAGCCTTCACCTGCAATATCAAGTTTAATTTGCGGGTTTGTATGTATTAAGGATTTAAGCAGCCATTCCAGACCTTTATCAGAAACAATGCGACCAACAAACAAAATTCTATGATTTTGGTGAACTTCTAAACTCAGAGGAACAGTCTTTATTTGTGGTACAGAAATACCGCAGTGTAGTGTTACAGTTTGCTCATAGGGTACGCCATTTTTAATCAACTCTTGACGCACATATTCGCTATTAGCAACAAAAGTAATTTTTACCTTTTTTAAGGTATCTAATAACTGATGAGTATTTTGAAGTTCCTTAAGAGTTCTTAACGGTCTACGGCTACCACATTTATCTGCTAATTTACCCCAGGTACAACCTAAGTAAGAGAAATTGCGATCGCAGATTGTCCGTTGCCCTGCTAGATACTTTGTGCCACTAGGACAGTAGAATGAGTGATTATGAACGCTGAAAACCGTCGGACATTCGCCTGTAAGCTGCAATAGTAAATCTGGGCTGTGGATGTGCAGTAGCTTGAATTGGCTTTGGTCAACACCCTTGAGCGATTTTATCACGCGATCGCTAACTTCAGGTGGCCGATGCTCAAACAGAGAAGCTAGATAAGTTTCAACACCTCCACCCTCGCCTACATCAAAATTTGAGCATTGATAAATCAGGTCTTCTTCAAAAACTCCTCTGGGCAATTGTTTATTATTTTGCTTGGCATCATTGATTGAGTTAAGCATTAACCACCATTCTTTACGTTATTATTCATTGAACTCCTCATATAAATAGAGGTTTACTTCATCAATTTATATGCCAACATTAAACCAAAACTTGTGTCTAATATCGCTCACATAATGCCTGAGAGCAATATTTTTACTTGCAGATTTATCTGGATAGATGAACTGATCTTCTACATTGAGAACATATTTTTTTGTACATAGAGGCTGACCATGATTGTGGTGCATTGTCAAATGTACAATCGTTTGTTCAGTAAAATAAATAGGAGCTTCTTGAAGATTTGCTAAACGTTCGATAGCAAAACTCCAGTCAAATTCATGCCTAAATAAGATAAATCCACCATTTACTGGATTTAAGTTTTCACAATCATCATAAATAATTCGTTTGTCAAGCGACAAAGAACAATCAGGTAGATAAAGAGAGTATTTTTCCTCCGACTTACTCAAATCTATTAAGTCAATTCCACCGGGGAAAAATAAAATATCTGAATCAGTATAAATCGTAGTACCATTAACAGGAATTGACATTAATGCCGACAACTTTTTACCCAGTGGATGCAATTGAGCATAATCAAGAACACATTGAGGTAAATCCGTTCTCAGGAAATTTTGTAAAAGTATTACTTGAACGCAGGGGTGGATGCGGTGGAGTAAATTACAACTAGACTCGGTGTAACTGCCATCAGAAATTACAGCAAATGTATCTGGAATGCCGACATGACGAATGAATGAGCGAATACTTGCCACTTGTTCTGGTAAATCGCGTTCGCATGAGAATGCATAGACACTTATCGGAACTTGCCGAGTTTGTTTGATGGGAATGCTAGCAATCTGAGAAATAGCTGCTTTATATAGGGAGCGATTAAATTTACCCTGAACTTTAGCAGCATGATAGCCTATGTTTACCATTTATTTTTCCTGATTAAAATTATAAATAATTAGCTAGGAGAATAAACTCGTAATTCGCAAATTACGAATTACGTAGCTTGCTTCTCGCCAGAGGCGAGTATTACGAATTACGAATTATAGTATTGCATCTGGTGATATTCCCAAAGCTTGCCTTGACGTGCAAGTAATTCTTGATATTTGCCTTGTTCTACTATTCTTCCTGCTTCTAAGACCACAACTTTATCTGCTTTAGAAATAGTAGAAAGACGGTGAGCGATCGCAATTACTGTTCTACCTACAGATAGCTTTTCTAAGGAATCTTGAATTAAGCGCTCGGATACAGAATCTAAAGCACTAGTTGCTTCATCCAAAATCAAAATTTCTGGGTTCCGTAGTAACGCTCGCGCGATCGCAATTCGCTGTCTTTGTCCTCCAGATAATCTAACACCCCGATCTCCTAATTGGGTATTAAAACCTTCGGGCATTTCTAAAATAAATTCCAGCGCATTCGCTAATTTAGCAGCTTCTTGAATTTGCTCATTAGTGGCTTGTGGAGTGCCGTAAGCAATATTTTGCCAAACATCAGTATTGAAAATAAATGTATCCTGACTGACGACAGCTATTTGGCGACGTAGAGAGTTAATTTCAAACAGTCTTATATCAACTTCATCGATATAAACATTTCCCTCTGTAGCACTATAAAAGCGAGGGATTAAATCAGCCAGAGTTGTTTTACCAGCACCAGAGGCTCCAACTAGTGCAGTCATTTTACCCTTTTCAATGGTTAGGGTAATGTTATGTAGCACTATATTTTGCTCATCGTAGCCGAAATCTACAGATACTAAATTTATTGCCCTTTCTAAAGCTTTAAATTCAAGTTTTCCATTCTGAAAATAATATTTATCATCACTTTTCAACAGATTTTTAATATTGTCTGCTGAACCGTGTAAAGTACTGAGAAATGCTCGTGTGCCATTAATATCTTGAACAAATGGGACAAAGCGAAATAGCACAAAGAAAAATGTTAGCAAAGAAGCGACTTGTAGCGTTCCATTACTAACCAGGCTAGTGAATGCTAAAACAATCATCCCCACCAGTACCGTAGTAGCTGCTCCTTCGGCAATTGGCTTGACAAGTGTCCAAGTGAATACAACTTTAGTTGTAGAACTTACTACCTTGTCGCTAGCTTTGTAGTAACGCTGACGTTCAAATTCTTGAGTACCACAAGAATGAACAGTGCGAATCCCATTAATAAATTCTATAGCTGTTGATGTAAAGTTAGCATTGGCAGTCGTCATGCCAAAACTGGATTCTCTAACTCTGGCATTCAGATTGGATAACCCTACTCCTAAAAGTGTAAATAGTAATGCTGAAATTACAGTTAGTTGCCATGATATCAAAAACATTGATATTAAGTAGACAAGAGTTGTTATGCCTCTAGTTACTAAAAATGCTCCCCCACTAAAACCCTGTCTGATTCTTTCGATTTCTGTGGTTATTGTGTTAATCAGTTCACCAGAGCGAGTTTTGGCAAAGTAACTTAACGATAATGATTGTAACTGTTCAAAAATTTGCTTGCGTAAGCGATCGCCAAAATGCAGTTGTGATAATTCTGTATAAACTTGTCCAAAATAATTGAAGGCTACACGTAACCAAGTACTCAATAATATCAGCGATGATATGCGGTATAGACGATTAATTGCTGATGACTTAGACCCTAAGATTAAAGTATCAAACCATTCTATTCCTATTTGGACAGGTTGAGCGTTTGGACTAGTTAAGCTTTGCAAGAAGGAAAGTAAAAAACCAATGCTTACCCCTTCAAAGGTTGCTGCTAAAATTGAGAATGTCAGAGCTAAAATTACTATTTTGCGAAAGTGTTTAAATTCTCGCAATATCAAATAGTTATCTTGCCAAAAGCTGGAAGCTTTGAGCAGACTACGGAATTTTTGAGGGAGTTGAGAATTCATGGATTTTATAATAATAGTTTGGGAAGGTAGATAGATCAATACTGTTCAGTTAAGGGTTAATTCTTTTTTTGAACGAACCGCATTCGCGCAGCGTCTCGTTAGAGAAGGACGCAAAGGGCGCAAAGGAAGAGAAGGAAGAAATGCTTAACTGAAGCGTGTTGTACTATAGATGCAATGTAAGCAATTTTTGCGTTAGTCTCAGTGCGGTAGATAAAATACCGCACATATAAATTACAGGGTTTGGCTATCTAGATGTAACAGATGAGACTGTGCCTCTAGTTCCCAGGAAGGTTTAATTTCTGGTAGTTTATTTAGCTGTACTGCATCTTCTAAAGTCCAACCATGAGATCCGGTCAAACTCATGTCACCGCGCAGCACGTTGAATAACTGGGGCAGATTGTCGAGATTGTATTTACCCATCCAATGCGCTAGCGGTGTGATGTTGTGCATGCGAAACCTCATTGCTTGAAAGAGTTTACCCCGTTCTCCGACACGCCATTCATGACAAAAGAGTGACCCTGGTGAGTAAACTTGCATCAATGCAATCAATCCCAGCATGACTGGACTTACTAATAGCAGCAATACTAAAGCAGCAATCCAATCAATTAATCGCTGCAATTGTCTCCAGGGTTGATTTGAAGGTTTATTGCCAGCAGGTATGCTGAGGAATATTGGTTTTTGAGCTTCTTGACACGCATCTGCCCAAAATCTCAGCAAAGCCTCACCCAGCTTTGGATCTATGCTTACCAAACTTACTGGAGAATGTTGTAAGCATTCTACTAGCGATCGCTTACTATTTAATGCAGGCAGATGCGGTTGTTTCACTCGTCCAGGCTGCTTCACCAACAACTGACCCCGCCGCCACTGGAGTGTGCAGTACCCACGATTATCTTGGTGTTCCTGGGTTACATCATATAAATTCTCTAGAGTTGGAATTATTGAAGCTGTCATAATGTCTTTGGGTTTATACAGGAGTGAATTACTGAGGCGCTATCAAAGGTAATTCGTAATTCGTAATTCGTAATTATGTTTCAAGTGAAGTTTCAATCCCCATTTGAAATAGAGTTATCTGTGGAGTTAGGGGTCTGACAAATTATGCTGAATTACTAGCAACGTTACTATCAATATTCATGGGTAATCGGTATTTTCCGGTAACTACTGAAAGTAGAAATATGTAGAGAGAAATTACCCATAAATTTATATCTACGTTTACTTGCACTGAAGTGTTTGTTGTATCGATAGATTTCCTAAAACCAGTCTGCTTTTATCTTCTAGCCTTTATGAAGTGCTTTAATCTCTAGAATATAAGACTATTTAGGAATAGCGATCGCTCCAATAAATTCTTTATTTACTCTTTAAAGAGCCAGTGATTTCTCGGAAAAGCCATAAAGATCGGATAAATCTACTAAAATTTTCCTGATAGCAATAAAATTAAATTTTGCTCATTAAAAAGTAGGGTAACACTGATATGCTACCCTACTCCATGTTACTTTAAGTAACAGTAATTACGAATTACGAATTAAGCTGCTACTTTTCCACAGCTTGACGGAGAGCCAATTGCTGTTGTTTGATATAAGGTACGTAATTACTGCTATTTGATACCCCATTAGCTACAACTCCAATCAGATTTAACTTACTCAGCATTGCTGTAGCTTGAGTCAACTGGCTTCGTGTGACAATACCAATACTTGCCACCATGACCACGCTACGACAAGATGATGCAGTAAGCATGGCATCTACTAAACCGAGAACTGGAGGAGCATCTATGAGTACCAAATCATAGTTTTCTTCAAAAGCTGCCATCAATTGCATCATCCGAGGGGAACTCAACAGATTAGCTGGATCGGCAGGTTTGGGGCCAGCAGTCAAAATATCGATGTAGGCGGAACCTGAATATTGAAGACTAATCTGATTGGGTAGATTTGCATCACTCGCCAATAGAGTTGAAAGCCCCTGTTCATTAGGAAGATTCAGTTGATGATGCAAACTGGGATCGCGTAAGTTGGCATCAATCAGTAACACCCTTTTGTGTAAACGGGCAGCACTCATCGCTAAACCTAACGCCAAAGCTGACTTACCCTCATCTGCTAAAGCTGAGGTAATCATTAAAGACTTCAAGTTAGCAACTGTATTTAAAAGTTCAATGTTCTTGTAAATCAGATCCAGCGATTCCCAACGTGGTGGAGATTGCAATACCTGAATTGTCCAAGGGGCGAGAACTTCTGGCTTGCCAAAGGGCAATTTTATCATTGATTCTCTGGGTTTGGCTGGCGGTAACTTGGGGGTTGTTCCGAGCAATGGTAGCGCCATTTGCTTCTCTAACTCAGCAGTGGTATGAACTGCATCATCAGCCGAATCTCGAATAAAGGCAGCAATGCTTCCTAACATCAACCCAACTACAGCACCTAACAGCAAATTCTGCTGAAGATTGGGCCCTAATTGTGCGCCTTTTTGGGGATCTTCTACCACTTCCCAATTAAATCCACCCTTGGAAAGTTCTTGCCGCAATTGCTGTTCTGCTCTTAAAAGTTGCTCTAATCTTTCACGACTAAATTGCAACTGCGGTAACATCCGATTGTAATAAGCCAAAAGAGGTGGGAAGCGTTTGATTTCCAAACGTAGCTCGTTTTCTTTCTGAGCTAAACTTTGATCGCGAGCAGTTAAAGCAACTATAGTTGTCTGCGTTTCTACTAACTGACCAGCAAGGCTAAGATCGATTTGGCCAAGTTGTCCTTTTTCAAGAAGAGAGTCTCCAGAAGTGAATGCACTAGCAGACTTTTCACCTAAAGTTCTTCCTACTTCTTGTTGCAATAATTCCTTCTGGCCCTGAAGCTGTTCTTTGAGCTTTTGCACACTCGGAGTCTGATCTGTAAAGCGTAGACGTTCTTGTGCTAGTGCCAGTTCTGTTTTTTGGATTTCGTTCAGTAAGCCTTGATAGCGAGTAGACTGACTCAGACGAGAAGCAACTAGAGCATTTTGAGGAGAACGGTTAAGTTGTTCTTCCAAAGATTTTTGGCGTGCTAAAGCTTCGCCATACTGAGCGCGAGTTGTCTGTCTTTCTTGGGCAATATTATTTAAACCTGTCTCAATCGCTTTGGCTTGCGACTCTGGATCGATTAAGTTCTGATTTCTGCGAAATCTTTGTAAATTTGTCTCAGCCGCGTTTACTTCTTCGCTGGCTTTACTTAACTGTTCCCTGATGATTTGTAGACCTTTTTGTAAACGCGAACTCTGTTGCTGTTTGTTATATTCAACATAAACTTGTCGAATTGCACCCAGAACTTTTTGTGTCTTTTCTGGATCTCCAGCAGTGTATTCAACTTGAAAGATTTTAGTAGCGACATTATCTTCTTTGCTTCTCAATTGAGTTAAGACTAAAGAAGATTTAATTTCACCTACACTGATGTCTGGATAATCAGATTGAAGTTTCTCAACTGCTTTTTGAATGAGTCCCGAACTCTGCATCAAGTTAAGCTGAGTTGCAGTATCTATCACAACATTAGAGTCGGTAAACTGGTTGTCTAACCCAGCACCTTCTGTTTTGCCTTGATAGTTAGGTTCTACTAGCAGTTGCATTGAACTTTTATAAGTAGGCTTAGTCTTTAAAGTTACTATGCCTGCAATCGCAATAGAACTAATCAATACTGCTAAAAACCAAGGAAATCTTCGCACAAATACGGCAAACAATTGTCCGTAACTTGGTTCGGTTTCAGAGGCTGGATTTATCTGAGGATTTAGGCTATGAACCACTTTTATTATCCTTGTCTTCAAGACTTACGCTAAGAGATATCCCGAAGAATTCCTATTTTTTACGAACCGCCAAGTGCGCCAAGTACGCCAAGGAGGAGAGAAAAAAATAAATAGGTATTCTTATAGCGGGGAGAGATTAGGGAATCAAATGAATATTTGATGCCCGCCACAAGTTTGGTTAATAATTTGCTCAACTTTACTAAAGAAGGCATTTTCTGAGAAGTTTGCTACTGCATGATTACGGATGCGATCGTAATCCCAAGAGATGCCATTAGCTTCTTGTAATGCAATTTGTAGAGATTCGGGTGTTTGTCTTTTGAAAAAGACTCCTGTTTCACCTGGTATTTGAGTATCTAATACTCCACCTGCACCATAAGCGATGACTGGTGTGCCGCTAGCATTTGCCTCTACTGGAACTAACCCGTAATCTTCTAAGGCTGCGACAATAATAGACTTGGCTTTGGAAAACAAGTCTTTGCGGGTTCTATCACTTACGTGTCCCAAGAACACAATATTTTTTAATGCTTTAGATTTTAACCGTTCTAATTCTGGCCCGTCACCTGATATTAATAAGTGCCATCCTAGCCAGTTAAAAGATTCGACTATTATATCAAGGCGTTTATAGCTAATCATCCGGGCTGAAGCCAGATAATATTCATCTTTTATATCTGAAAAAACAAATTTACTAGTATCAATTGGATAGTTCACCATCATTGCCTTTTTGCCATAAATATTTTCAATACGGCGGGCAACAACACTAGAATTAGCTATGTAAAGGTCGGGTTCCTGTGCATATTTCAGGTCTACCTTTCTCATTACTTGAAATACTTGTTCGATTAAAGGTGCAAAATATCTATAGTCTCCGTATTCTCTTAAATAAGTTGCTGTATCCCATAAGAAACGGGTGACGTTATGGCAAAAGCAAATGTGGCGAGCATTGGGATTTTTTCGGACTGCTTTGGCGAAGCTGGTGCTACTGCTAATAATTAGATCGTAGTCTTGCAGATCCAAGGCACGAAAGGCAGGAAAATATAGAGGAGCCATTGACCTGAAATACTTTGCTGCACCAGGGATTTTTTGTAAGAAGCTTGTGTTGACGATGCGATCGCCTAAATCGATAGTTTTTTGGCGATCGTACAGAGATGTGAAAATGTCTGCTTCGGGATAACGCTTACAAAGCAGTTCAAATACACGCTCTGCCCCACCTCGCTGGGTTAAATAATCGTGGACTAGAGCAATTTTCATCAATTTGACCTAAAGTTTCGATCGGGTTTGTTTAAACGCTCCCCAGTAACTTACTATCAACAACTTTAGTGTCCCGCAGTATAGCTTCCTATCCTCTTAACGAAATTCTGGCGACAAATACGTAGGGGCGTACAGCTGTACGCCCCTACAGCCGATTTATTTGTTGCTATTACCCAACTGCTACCAAGATTTTTTCTGGGGCGAAATAATTGTTTTGCTCAGTTCTTAGTTGGTCGCAGAGTCTGCCTTCAGGTAATTCTACATCCTCATAAGTGAGAACTTGATCCTTAGAAATATCCCGTTTCAGGCGACATCCTTCGGCTAAACCAATTGGTAGGAGATTTTGCTGTTGGACGATGGGGGAATTTTCACATTGTCCGTAGGTCATGTAGTAACCGATGCCATCTAGGGTTTCTCCAGCTTTCAGGTCGATTTTGGCAGTGGTGACAACATCTACTAATGGGCCTGCGAGTGGAGACATAACGGCATCACCGAAGAGGACTGCACGCGCTACGGACAGGGGAACTTCAAAATGACAGAGGTGATAAGGAGTATAGAAGCTGTAAAGAGGGCCTTCGCCTAATTTGTATAAGTTGAGATAGTGGCGTTGCTTGGGGTCGTCGTGTGTGGCAAATACATATACGCCTGGGCCTGGTTTTGCTCCAACTACATAATCGACAATACCACCCAGTTCTTTGAGTTGTTCAACATCATATAAATGGGTCATTTCCTCGACATAACCGTTGAAGTCATATCCCAACATTCCCCGTTTGGCGACTTTCATCCCTGTGGCATTGGCAACGATCGCTTGCTCAAAGGAAATTTTGGTTCCGTCGGCGAAGCTAGCCACCATGTGGGGCTTTTGACCCCAACGTTTAGCAAATCCTTCCTGGGTGGTGGGATTGCGATAAGGGTCTTGGAGTCCTTTAATGTTACCGCACAATAAGGGAGTTAAACCAATGCTTTTGACAAAGCGGTAGAGGTTCATTTGCACCCCTGGTTGATCGCCATCGCAAGCAGTAAGAATGACACCTGCTTTGTCAGCATAGACTTTCAGGATGGGGCCAATAGTGCCATCGAGTTCGGCATTCATCATAATCACATGTTTGCAATGAGCGATCGCTTCCATGATGACGTGAGCGCCAAATTCCACTGCACCTGTGACTTCGATTATGGCCTCGATGCCCTCAGCCCGACACAGTAACTTAGCGTCTTCTGTGACTGCATACTTACCGTTTGCGATCGCATCTTCTAATTCGCTGACAGTTGCAACAACTTGAATATCTTCAATTCCTGCTTCCGAATAAGCTTGTTTAGCTGCATCAATCTGGCGATTGGAGATAGCAACTAACTCCATTCCTGGCACGGAATTAACAATTTGGTTGGCAATTCCTCGACCCATAAAACCAGCACCGATCATTCCCACCTTGATAGGATTTCCTGCTGCTGCACGGGTTTGTAAGGCGCGATCGATAATAATCATGAACTAAACTCCTTTTTGGAACTGTTGGTTGTGATACAAATTCTCTATAAACTTGCACTTAATAATTTTTTACAGCTAAATATTAAGTACATTTTCATCGGAATTAAGATTATTGATAGCTACTAACTGTTTCTCTGCTAGATGCTATAGAACCAGTATGTTTTTTCTGGCTATGATTTTCGATAATTTGCTCCACAACATTTCTGTAGACTTGAGCAAACTTTTCTTTAGTATGATTTGCTCTTGCATATTCCCAAGCTTGACGAGACATAAACTTTAGGTCTTCAACAGGCAAATTGGAAATACTTATAACTTTCGTCTTAATTTCTTCAACGGAAAGGTTCTCGAAAATCACACCAAAATCGTGAACATCTACACCAGATTCGTAGCTTAAAATGGGAACTAACCCAGCTTGTAAGCAACTGATTACTGCTCCTGACTGTCCTTCAGAAACGGAAGGATAAACCAGTCCTAAACAGTTATTTGTAACCTCTATAAAATCAGGGCTACTAACATCAATCCACCCATAAGTGTGAATATTAGGTGTTTCGTACAGTTCTTTATAGAAAGCTTGCTCGAATTCTTTATCATTACTTACCGGGCCACAAACTGTTAAATGGTATTCCGGCATTTGGGCAAAAGTGTCTAAAACCAAATCTAATCCTTTAAGGACTAAAGCACTACCACCAAACCACAGAAAATGTTTTCTTACCGCTTCAAAATCTTTCTTGTCAGGATAGGGATAAACGACAGGCGAAGAAATTGGGATACGATACATTGGTTTGTTGGCATACTTGAATGTATCAGTTGTGAAATCGTTACCCAACACAATTGCACAATCGGCATATTCAATTCCCAAATTAGGAACCTCAAATCGCTGTGGTTTTAAGGTTACACCTTTGCGCTGTTGTACTTCTAGAAGCCTGTTACATTCAGCTGCATTGCGAAACACCATATTTGCAATGTCAACGTGGAAAATTTTGATGCAATCTTTATTAAGTTTTGGTGCAAGCGCTTCCATCCGGTGACGGATATCAATGAAAAAAGCGTAATCCTTTTGGGGAACGAATTTATCATTGTGGAACTGGATAACATCAACGTTGTAGCCCAAATCTAAAAAAGTTTGGGCGATTTGCCAAACTTCCCAGTACCAAGTATGGTCATTAGGCATTGGCTGACCAGGTTTTAACAGGAATGGCTCAATCCGATAAGAAAGAAGTACATTCCCCTTAGAAGGCTGCTTTGGCTTTAGAGAAACAACCTGTAATGTTTTCGCGTAATTAATCCGAGCTTGAACTTTTTTGGAGACAAAAGAGATAGTATTTTCAACGCGAGATAGAATATTTGACATTTATTTCTACCTAATTTAATTAACTTAATATCTCAGCTTTAATTAGTAATTGACCTCTGGATATGTATCAATTCTAATTATTTCTTTTCTTTGCGCTCTTTGCGTCCTTTGCGGTTCGTTAAAAAAATATTTTTACGAACCATTCAATACTTATCTAGAAGTACCGCCAACAGTCATCATTCTCAACAAAGGCCAACTCAAATCTTTCTCAGAGATTTCAGTCACATCTAAAGGCCAATCAATGTTAAAAAATGGGTCGTCATAGCGTAAACCTCTCTCATACCCTGGCGTATAAAATTCACCCACTTGATATACAACCTCAGTCTCATCCGTAAGCGCTTGATAGCCGTGAGCAAACATTTCTGGAACATACAAAGCACGGCGGTTTTCTGGAGTAAGTTCCACACCAATATGTGATAAAAAGCTAGGAGATTCAGGACGCATATCAATAATTACGTCATAAATAGCACCTTTAGTACAGCGAATTAACTTTGTTTCTGCTGCTGGCAGAATTTGATAATGCATTCCCCGGATAGTGCCTTTTTTGTAGTTAAAAGATAAGTTACATTGGGCAACAGTTGGCTTTAATCCGTGTGCTTCAAATTCTTGAGCGCAGAAAGACCGAGCAAAAAAACCACGGTGGTCTGGTTTTTCTTCTAAGTCAATAATGAATGCGTCTTTGAGTGCGGTTGCGGTGAAAATCATGTGATTCCTTTGAGATGAATGTTGAATAAGAAAAGCTTAGTATTTGCGTCAGAAAGAAACGAACCACAGAGGCACAGAGGGCACAGAGATATGAGAGTTTGAGAGATGTTTTGTGTCAGTCGAGCAATGCCCTTTCCTTCTCTTACTCTGTGTTCTCTGCGTCTCTGTGGTTAATTAAATTTGCATTTTTAAGTTGAAACTTTAACTGCATCAGATGTAGAATGTAACTCTATTCTGGGATAAGTATCATCCCAGTATTGGGTGCAGAGGTCTGGCCGTTCGGGGGGATTGGCGGTGTAACACAAGAATAGTGTTGACCTATCTTCTGTGCGAACTGTGCCATGATGCAAAGCATTTTTCGTATCTACAATAATGACAGTACCTGCTGGGCCTGGGCAGGATTTCCAAGCTGATTTGGGGATGACTGATTTTACTTGTTCATCATCGATACCCATATAGCCTGACTTATAAAGTTTGTAGTAAAGTTGAAAATAATTCCAACTAAAGAAAGGAGTTAAAGAGCGGGGAAGATATTGAAAAGGGCCAGTTTTTTCTTCTACATCATTTAAGTAAATAATGATTTTGATAATCCGACGGTCTTCTGCATCGCTATGCCATAGTAGCGTCCCAAACTGATGTTTACTCTTGAAATCTTTGCGTAAATGTATACCATGAAAAGCTATAGGAAGACCGATATAATTTTCGATGATGTTGAGTAGCCTTTTCTCTACACCCCAGGCATAAAATTCTGGTAAACCCGTAACTGTATAAATTTGTGGCAAACGTTCATTGAGATGCTCATTGGTAGGATTTTCCATCTGAGATAATTGATGGTGAGCAGCTTTGAGCATTTCAGAGCTAGAGTTGAACCCTAAATCTGCTAGTGTTGTGACGCAAACACCATCTTTTTTGAGAGTATTAAGGATGTTGCGATCGCGCTCTTCCAATGCTGGCAAATTTCTGCTATGCTTCCAACGAGCTAGGTAATATGCAAAGTCAGCCGAAAGTGTAGCTATTTTGTGTTTAATAGCGTTAAACATGGTGTAAATCCCTTCTATTTGTGAGATGTATTTGTTAATAACTTAGTAGATTAGGGCTTATGGATTCGTACTTCTTCAGTAGAGATTTCATTTGATTCTGCTAAAGCTAATTCTTTAGAAAGCATCACATCAAAAGCACATAAGCTGACTAAAGCCAAAAATGGAACTACTATTTTGATGGCGGACATCGGCCATCTTCTTAAAGCACCCAAGAAAACTTTCAAGTTTACTTCTTTACTGTTCTGCAAAAGCATCCGCCGACAAAACTGCTTAGAATATCCACTCTGCTCTAATTTCAAAATCACTTCGGGGATGTGTTTGTATTGCATTAACAGCGCTGATTTTGGTTCTTTCTGCCAATAACTCACACCAACAACACATTCTAAATAAGTCTCTTTAGTTACAATTACACTACCATTTGCAGCGCAATATCCGGCTAAATATGCTAAAGATATCCAGTTATTCTCAGCATCTTGCCAATTTTGGAGAGCGCGTTTTACTAAGTCAGTGCGATAAACTGTAGCAGTTAGAAAGATAACTGCGCCGACACTTTTTGAAAAACAATGTTCAAATATGGTTTTACCATCACCCTTTGCATCTTCGCTCTCAATATCAAACCAGCGATTCCCAACAATTGTTGGTGGATGAACTGGCTCACCGGTAATTTGGTTACGACCGGAAAAGTTGAGAAATAATAATGATAAATCTTCGTGTTGTCTGAGCTTACTAATTACATAACCAATAGCTCTATCTTGAATTGGGTCATCATCACCGATTGTCCAAACATATTTTGTTGTTGTAGACTTTAGGCAATACATGATATTTTTGACTACGCCTAAATTCTTTGAATTTTTGTTGGATCTAAATGTAATATTGTTAAGTATTGCTTGCCATTTTTGGATCACCTCTTGAGTATTATCTGTTGAACAATTATCAGATACTAAAATTTCACATTCATCTTCAAAACCTTTGAGAGCGTGAGCCAACCAAGTAAGTTGTTTATCTAAAAGCTGGGCACGATTGAATGTAGGAATAGCAATAGTCAGAAGTTTATTCATATTAAGCTCAAATCTGTATTGAAGAGGCTATTAACAGCAGATTCCTAATTAATTAAAAAGCTGCTTTGTATTTGATTTTTTTGTAATTTGGTAACAGAAGCTTTCTAAAACTACGCCTTTTAATTACTATTTACCTATTGTCTATGCTCATAATGACAACATAAATAGTAACAAAAGGCGCTTTTTGGGTTATATTTAGTAATTACTGTGCTACTAAAAGCCTATCCGGAATAGGACACGGATAAATTTTGACTTCAGGAATTGGCACAACAAACTGTCCACCCCACTCGCCAATAAATGCCATTTGTTCCATAATTTCTTCCTTGAGATTCCAAGGTAAAATTAGGACATAATCTGGTTTAGTTTCGCGGATTTTTTCTGGTTCAAAGATGGGAATATGAGTCCCAGGTAAAAATAAGTCTTGTTTATAAGGATTGCAATCGACTGTATAATCGATAAAATCTTTCCCAATCCCACAGTAATTAAGCAATGTGTTGCCTTTAGCTGGTGCGCCATAACCAGCGATTGATTTACCTTCTGCTTTAGCTGTCAAAAGGAAATTTAACAGCTTGCGCTTTGTTTCTTTGACTTTTTCGCCAAATGTAATGTAAGTCTCTATCCGATGCAGTCCAGCAGCAATTTCTTTTGCTTTTAGATAGTTAACTCGTTCACTAATACCAGGGTTATCAGCATCATCATGTTTGGCATAAATTCTTAGTGAACCGCCGTGAGTTGATAATTCTTCTACGTCAAAAAGTTGTAAGTTGTGCGCTGTAAAAATCTTTTCGATAGTTAGGAATGAGAAATAAGAAAAATGTTCGTGATAAATTGTATCAAACTGATTTTGTTGAATCAGTTGCAAAATGTGAGGAAATTCCATCGTCAAAATACCATTCGGTTTAAGGATGAGTTTCATTCCAGCGATGAAATCATTTAAATCTGGTACATGAGCTAAAACATTGTTGCCTATCAAAAGATCGGCTAGTTTTCCTTGTATAACTAGTTCTTTGGCAGTTTCAACTCCAAAAAACTTGTTGATACTAGGAATCCCTCTATCTTGAGCTATCTTGGCTATATTTGCGGCTGGTTCTATTCCTAAAACCGGAATTTTTTTCTCTACAAAATATTGCAGTAAATAGCCATCATTGCTGGCAATTTCAATAATTTGATTATGATGATTAAACCCAAATTTTTCTACCATCATGTCAGTGTAAGCCTTGGCGTGTTTTAGCCAACTTACTGAGTAAGAAGAGAAATAAGCATAATCACTAAATATACAATCGGGAGTTTCAAATTGTTCTAGTTGAACTAAAAGAGTATCTTCGGAAACATAAGCATGGAGAGGATAAAATTTTTCGGCATGATTTAGCTGTTCTGCTGTTAGATAAGCATTGGCTAAAGGTGACATTCCTAAATCAATAAAGGTTTGGTGCAGAGGTTGACCACTGAAACGACATTTTGCGTTAGCCATAAATTCCAATTCACTGATTGCAAATAATTTGATGGATGAAATAAGTCCGAACCAATAATATTTGATTCGGAGGTTTAAATTATTTCTTCTTTGCTGCTAGGCAACTATATCTACTTTTTGTTCCAAAAGAAATCTTTGTCAATTTGCTCGGTACGAATTAGATACTCTAACTGTTTTAAACGGGTGAATCCTCTAAATAAGAAAGTATCTTCAGCCATATCTATTTGACTGAATAAATCAAATAGCTGCTTGGCACCAAGGCGAGCATTCCAATCACATTTAAATCCAGGGAGAATTGTGTTGATTTTCTCGAAAGATACCCGATAGCTACGGTTATCTGAGCCGTTGTTACCAAAGGACAATTTACAGTCTGGGAAAATATCAGCAATAATTTCTGCGATTTCTTTGACGCGATAGTTGTTTGCTGTATCTCCGACGTTGAAGATTTGGTTATGTACAATGTCGCGTGGTGCTTCCAAAGCGCAGACTATTGCTTTGCAAATATCCAATGCGTGGACTAATGGCCGCCAAGGTGTACCATCACTGGTCATTTTGATTTGTTTGCTAGTCCATGCCAACCCTGCTAAGTTGTTTAGAACAATATCAAAGCGCATTCTGGGTGAAGCACCAAAGGCTGTGGCATTCCGCATAAAGGTGGGAGAGAAGTCATCGTCAGCGAGTGGTCTAACATCTCTTTCTACGAGAGTTTTGCATTCTGCGTAGGCTGTTTGGGGATTAACTGGGGATTCTTCTGTGACATCACCTGCGGTAGCAACGCCGTAGACGCTGCACGAAGACATATATACAAAGCGGCGCACACCCATAGCTTTAGCTAGGCTAGCGAGACGAACTGAACCTACATGATTAATTTCGTAGGTAATATTCGGTGCTAATTGTCCGGCTGGGTCGTTGGAGAGTTCTGCCATGTGAACTATTGCTTCAACGCCTTCTAAATCATCAGGGGTGATGTTGCGGATATCTTTGTTAAGGGTTTTGGGTGTTACCCCATTAGCGTTGTATAGCCAACCAACTTTATAAAAACCGGTATCTAGACCGATAACTTCATGTCCGCGTTCAATTAACAGAGGCGGTAATAATGAACCAAGATAGCCTTCTGTTCCAGTTACTAATATTTTCATTGTGGTTAATACCTTTGTATTGATGAGTTAAATTTTTCGTTTAGTAGGGACACGCATCTGTGCGCCCTACAGCGTGTTGCATCCTGAAGGGAACGGCTATATTTTTCGTTTGTACGTAATAACTCGACCTCTCTCCAAACCTCTCTCCTCTGAGGAGAGAGGCTTTGAATTTTACTCCCCTTCCTTTGTAGGGAAGGGGTTGAGGGTTAGGTCGTTGGACTCAACCCAGAAACGCTATATATAAATCGGCTAAGAGTCATTACGTAGTTACTAAAACCTTTTACAGGCTTACTCGTTGGGTAGCAGCACTTTATAGCGGTTCCTAATTAATGCACTAAATTTTTTCTTGTGGGATGGGCAATCTTGTCCGTCTCTTGTATTTCCTGGCACTCATTTTGCTCACCCCACAATATTCATTGCTTAATTCAGCAGCACCGGAAGTAACTATGATATCTATGCAGTTACTACATTATTTAGATGCGCGAGTTGGGGGATTTCTGCCACCAGCGCTTTGCCGATTTCTAGAGAAGATGTAGCCGCAGGGGAAGGAGCATTGCAAACATGGATGGAGTTTTGACCGGAAACAATCAAAAAGTCGTCTACAAGCTTGCCGTCGTTCATCAAGGCTTGAGCGCGGACTCCTGCATGGGTGGGAACTAAGTCTTCTGCTTGGACTTCGGGAATTAGTTTTTGCAAACTTCTGGTGAAGGCTGCTTTACTAAAGGAACGAATGATTTCTTGGATGCCTTCATCTGCGTGTTTGGCTGCCAATTTCCAAAAACCAGGATAGGTGACGACTTCAAGAAAATCCCGTAAATCAAAGTCGGTTTTTTTGTAGCCTTCGCGTTTGAGTGACAGAACCGCATTTGGCCCTGCGTGGACGCTACCATCTATCATTCGGGTAAAGTGGACACCGAGGAAGGGGAAATCTGGATTGGGAACTGGGTAAATTAGTGTTTTGACTAGATAGCGTTTTTCTGGGGTGAGTTCGTAGTATTCTCCCCGGAATGGGACGATTTTGGCTTGGGGTTCAACTTTACCTAGTTTGGCGGTGCGATCGCTATGCAATCCCGTACAATTAATTACAAAGCGCGTTTCAAAGTTACCTTTGTTTGTTTCTAGTACCTGATTTTTACCGCTTGGGGAGATTTTCAGAACTTTTGTATTGAGATGCAAATCCCCACCCTGCTGTTGAATTAGCTGGGCATATTTCAAACAAACTTGCTTGTAATTAACAATACCAGTTGAAAATACCCGAATTCCACCTACGCATTTTACGTGAGGTTCAATTTCCCTGACTTCTTCGGGACTAATTCTCTTAACTTCTATGCCATTGTCTAAGCCGCGTTGGTAGAGATTTTCTAAACGTGGTAGTTCTTGTTCTTCAGTTGCAACAATTACTTTACCACAAACTTCATGCTCTATTCCATGCTCTTGGCAGAATTCTACCATAGAGCGAGAACCGTCACGACAAAATTTAGCTTTGAAACTTCCTGGCTTGTAGTAAATGCCAGAATGAATTACCCCGCTATTATTGCCAGTTTGGTGAAATGCCCATTGACTCTCTTTTTCTAGTACTAAAATACGCGCATTTGGATAGCGTTTTCCTAAAGCTAACGCTGTAGAGAGTCCAACTATTCCCCCGCCTATAATCGCAAAATCATACATCAGTATTATCGCACTTCAAGTTACAGTAAATTTATTTGTCATTTGTCATTTGTCATTTGTCATTTGTCATTTGTCATTGGTCATTTAATTTTTGAATTCTGACTTCTAACTTCTGACTTCTGAATTCTGAATTCTGACTCCTAACTCTTTCTACCATACCTTCCAAGGAGCTTGATTGCTATTCCATAGCCCCTCTAAGTAGTTTTTATCACGTAAAGTATCCATTGGCTGCCAAAAACCATCATGTTTGAAAGCAGATAGCTGTTCCATATCGGCTAGCTTTTCTAATGGCTCTTGTTCCCATACTGTCGAGTCATCAGCAATCAAATTGATTACTTCTGGTTCTAACACAAAATAACCGCCATTAATCCAAGCTCCATCACCTTCAGGTTTTTCCCGAAAGCTGGTAATTTTAGTTTGCTCATATCCCAAGGAAATGGCTCCAAAACGTCCGGCTGGTTGAACGGCTGTGAGTGTTCCTAATGTATTTTGTTCTTTGTGAAACTTCACTAGCTCGGTGATATTAATATTACTTACACCATCACCATAAGTAAAGCAAAAAGTCTCATTACCAAGATGTTCGCTGATTCGCTTTAAGCGTCCGCCTGTCATGGTATTATCACCCGTATTTACTAAGGTAACACGCCAGGGTTCTGCATAACCAGAATGCACATTCATCTGGTTAAATCGCATATCAAAGGTAACATCTGACATGTGTAAGAAGTAGTTAGCAAAATACTCCTTAATTATGTAACCTTTGTAACCGCAACAAATGATGAAGTCATTAATGCCGTGGGCGGAGTAAGTCTTCATTATGTGCCAAAGAATTGGCTTACCACCAATCTCAACCATCGGCTTGGGTCTGATACTGGTTTCTTCACTGAGACGTGTACCAAGCCCTCCAGCCAAAATCACCGCTTTCATGCAATTACCTCAGAGATTTGTAGGGATATTATTATTTGACCGTGCCAATTTTAGATTTTGCGGTGCAGCCCTGCGGATGGGTTTCTCTTTGCGACTGCACCAAGACGGATTTTGGATTAGAAGAGTTTTTTGGTACATACCCCGCTCTGAGAGTGGGCGGAATAAATCTGTTCATCCGGTCGTGAGATTCGATAACTAATGGCAAATCTCAAATCCAAAATCTAAAATTGATTGACTTTTTGACATGAAGAGGATGCACTTAGATTGAGAAAAATTGATTTCTGATTTGTTTTTCTCCGTCAACAATCTAACTGTAATTTTCCCCAAATTTATAAAGGAAAGATAAATTAACATCTTTTCTATATAAAAGCTATATGAATATCTATAAACATGAAAATCAAGTATAGCAACAGTCAAGGTGGTTAGGACATCAACAGATGATGAGACTTAGACACAAAAGGACTTTTCACCCAGTTCCCAGTCCCTTGCTATACTTAATTAAATAAAAAATGTCGCCAATAAAATAACTAGGATTAGCTTATGCTAACCCTAGTCAGGCTTGGTTTATTCACTCAAAACTAATAATATACAAGTAATAAAACTTACTTATTTTTAGTTAGTTTTGTCCAGATCGCTTGAGGTTTGGAATAAAGGATCGCATTTGTTTTCTACAACAACACATAAGTTACTTAGTGCTTGTTGATAATTATCCATATCATCTTGCTCAAGAAACATTTTGGCAGATGCCTGTACATCTTCGATAGCTTTCGTTTGGTTCTTGTTAGATTCACTACCACCATATTGTGCTAGCTCATAACGAACCATACCTCGTTTGAGATATGCTTTTGCTAGTTTGGGGCTAATTGCTAATGCTTCGTTCAGATCGGCGATCGCTAGTTTATACTGTTGCTCATAATCGCTGCTATATTGAGCAATTTGATAATAGACAACACCTCGCTGAAAGTAAGCTTCTGCTTTGGATACATTCAGTTTTATCGCCTGAGTAAAATCTGTGATTGCTTTTTTGTAATCTTGTTGAGATTCACCGCTATATTTAGCCATTTGGGTGCGGACAATCCCTCGTCTGATATGAGCTTCAACTTCGTTATTATCCAGACCGATGGCTCGATTATAGTCTGCGATCGCTAGATGATACTCGGTATCAGGATCGTTGCTATATTCGCCGAGCATATAGCGGGCATTACCCCGATTCACTAAAGCTTTGATTTGATTGGGATTGATTTTGAGAGCTTGGCTATAGTCTGCAACTGCTCCTTCGTAGTCTTTCAGGTTATAGCGGGCATTGCCACGATTTACAATTGCTCTGGCATGTGTCGGTTCTTGTTCAATTGCTTCGCTAAAACTAGCAATTGCTTTTTCATAGTCTCGGTCTTTGTAAGCAGTATAACCCTGCTGATAGTAATCAGCGAAGCTGAGTTTGTTAACTGTCTGGCGAGACTTCAATGTTTGTTGAGTGTAAGCATTTTGAGAAACCAACGGCTGAGTAAATTTAATCATTACGTCCGCATATCCCAATAAACCAAAACCCAGTAAGCAACAAATAACCGGGTACAATTTTGACTTTTTGGAACGTTTTTGACGTGAACCGCTTGGGGTCATTACTGGCTGCCAGTAATTACTTAAGTGCGGTGACATACTTCGCTGTGGAAAATGCGGTGTTTGGGTGTAGCGCTTTTTCGCTTTGACTCGCGGTTGGAGATGTTCTCTAGCTTCTATAGCCCGATGTGATGGGAAGGGGTCGCGTCCGCCTAATCGCACGGTACGTTCACACCACGGACAACTACGCATGTGGTTGTTGTAGCGATGCTGAGGATTTGTAGTACAAGTAATTAGGGAATCTTCAGCTTCAGCAATTGCTGAGAGCCAAGTCTGAGCGCTGGGGCGCAATTGTGGGTTGCTGTGACCCTCTTCAAAACAACGGACGAATAATTCTTGTAAGCTAGGATGAAGAATTTCCCAAGGGGGTGCAATGGGGGTAGGTAGGTAGGGTACGTACCGTTTTTGGCTGTAAGTAAAATGACCTGATGCAATGCGAGCTTCGTAGGGCGGTGGCTCAATAGCGCCTTGAAAAATCCCCGAAAATGGGTGAGTGCCTTCCATTAAAAGTTGGAATAGCAGCACTGCTAACCCAAATAAATCGTGAGAAATTTCGCGATCGTGCTGGGCAAAAGTTTTATTCTGTAGTTCTGGTGGAGTAAACTCTGGTTTCCCGACTGGGCAGCGATAAACAACATTGCTGTTGGGGTCGAGTACTTGGAAAGAGTCTGTATCTATCAAAGTCACTAGTGCGGTGTCACTGACGAGGATATTTGACTCGTTCACATCACCTATACAATATCCACTAGCGTGCAAAGCAGCAAAAGCTGCTGCCAAGTTACGAGCCGTGCGGAGCAGGTACTGATAGTTGAATAGGGGACAGTGTTGGCGACGGGTTCTGGGGTTGTAAAAGTCGATGATTGGACGCATCCCCTCAATCCGTGGCATCAAAAAACCCAGAATGGGATTTTTGCCATCTGCCGCCCGTAATAAATCCTCTGGCCAAGCGATAGAGATATGCCCCAAACTAGCCGTAGGGTTTTCTGGCGGGTTGGCAAGCATTGCTTGGAGTTTATCAGCATGGGCTGTAGTTGGCTTGTGGTAAATCTTTGCCACCAAGTTGTTATCGGATGGCACTGCATAAACACAAGCCTCACCGCCACGCCCCAAACTGACATTGAGGCTGAGGATTTCTTTTCTACTAGGGGAACAACGTAGTACCTGCATAATGAAATTACCGCTAACGGAAGTTATTTAGATGTGAAACCTGTAAATTGATTGCTCATGAGTTGAATGCAGCTATAATGAGTGTCAAATCATCATCAGTGCGTTGTGTAATTCGGTCTGAGCGTAAAAACTTTACTAACTGCTCCTTTGCTTCTGTCTTATCCTCGGTATTGGCTACAAATTCAAATAGCGGAAAAAAGAAAGGTTTGTGAGGTTCACCAACAACCATATTCAAAGCCAGCATTTGTAGTCCGTCTGTGATGATACCAACATTAACTATGTCGGTGCGCCATAATCTCATCTGCGCTGTATCTAGGGCCGTAGGTGAAGTTAAAAACGTGGTTTCGTTAATGTATTCGCCGCTATCAGGTATAGTCAGTGCTAGAAGGTTGCCCGTGCTATCTTTTGCCACTGCTAAACCATCACCTATTTGCACTACAGCGACAACTTCTGGTGTGGCAACCATCATAATTAAGGTAGTTGCTAAATCTTGAAGCTGTTTCTCACAAGTAGCCGCTTCAGCTTCCACAGCTTTTTTGGCGGCTAGTATGGCATCATTTAAGAGCGATCGCACATAAGCATCATCACTCAAAAGTTTTCGCGTGATTCCTTTACTGGAAATGTTTTCTATTGCTGTCTCCACAGCAATCATCGCTCCCACCTTTCCAAGGCTAGCAGAACCAGCCCCATCTGCTGCGGCCGCCACTAAAACATTATCTGACAATATTTGCCAGTGATGAGCATCCTGACATAACTGCTTGTTTTTTAAGTGGCTTGTACCACATACAGATGCAGCTACAATCCGCCATTGAGCAATCTCTTTTGATATATTCATAGATTTTTTTTCAACAGCTAGCTGCGTAAACATCAAGCTGCGATTTTAATTAAACAGTCCCCCAACCAATAGGTGGTAATGCTACCTGTTCGTCCACTTGCGAATGAGAAACAGCTGACATACTAGTTGATAACCAGACAAACATCTCGATAAAATTTAATCCTTTGAGCTTCAAAGGTGTACGCACAGTTATTTGATTTAAACGTGTCATATTTGCATTTTCGACACCTACTGTAAAAAATGCTACCCGTTTATTCGCTTCATCTCCCTGTAAGCGCACAGATGCTTGTTCTACTACATTCTCTAACTCGCCTTGCGGTTCACCATCAGTAATCATGAATACCCAGGGACGATAGTAAGCAATCCCGTTAGTACGATACTGAGATTTTCGCTCTTGAATTATGTCCAAAGCTTTATGAATGCCTGCACCCATTGTAGTCAACCCCTGTGCTGTCAAAATGGGCGGATTGAATTGATCGGCAGTCACAAAGTCTTGTACTACATTGACATTACTATCAAAAGTGACGATCGCCACTTCTACTCGTCTGGCAGCTAAGGAGTTTTTGACTAATTCATCCTTTAGGCTGAGTAAACCTTGATTTAAAGCCTCAATGGGATCTCCTTGCATCGAGCCAGATGTGTCTAGTAAAAGTACGCAAGGACAGCGTGGCTCTGGGTTCTCAGCAAATTCTACGACTTCATCAAGTCTTAACGTATCATGCATAACTTTTTGTGTTATGTTAAAATTCAAAGCTTTATTTCCCTTTCGTCAGAGTATATAATTTCAATCGCTAAGGCGACTACAGAATATAGTACCTAGTGGTAGATGCTCTAATCTTTATTAAACAAATTATTTTCATGAAGTTCTCTATATCTTTAAGAAGAACTTGTGTACATTTTAGTTTAGCAAAAAATAGTATATCAAAACCCAGCCTTACCTGTTGTAATGTATCTACCAAAAATTTATATCCATTAAACCTACAGTACAATAAATACGTAGACTTTCCTATATAACTTTTTAAAGATTTTATGTAGAAGAATTCTTCCTTTACACAAACATTATTAACGATAATTAATATCGTCAATAGAAGTATGCCAGTGTAACTGCGTGAACTTGGAATCAAATTTTTCTGTTTTAGTGAGTGGGCAGAAATAAACATCATTCTTAAAGTCTTAAGACAACAGGTGTCAAAAGTTGGTCAAATCCAGTATTAACCAACATCTACTGATAATTTAGCTATGATAAATGCTTATCTTTATTCATCCCCGTTTTGTTGTTCTTTGAGAAAAGTTAAGTAAAAAGTACCAAATGTAACAAATAAGTTATAAAACTTATAATTTTTAAAATATCTACATATTTTAAAAGGAATAACTTGTTCGTAGATAAATATTACAAAGAAGAGGATGCTTCATCACTGATATTTTCAATCTACAAATCTTCGGTTATTGATTCCGCAAAAAAACTTGAAAAATATGAATAATTCAGGTGCATTCACCAAACTACGTCCTCTAAGTTTGTTAAGACAGTTATCCAATTGCTCCGATAGTACTTGTTTACAAGCATTAAGTAACTCAGTTTATTGGTCGATTTACTTAGAACAAGGAAAAATAACTTACGCTACCCATTCAGTAGAACCTTTTGATAGACTAGAACGCCATTTGCGCCGCCTTAGTCACCAAATTCCTGTGCTTACTAGCAAGGTTCGTGTTCAAGTCCGTCTGATGTTTGAACCTGACTATCACACTCAGTTAATCGAAGATGACAGCAATTCCAGAAGCCACCCTCCTGAGTATCAGGCAATATCCTGGCTTGTTAGTCAACAACATCTACATTCTACACAAGCAGCCGTGCTGATTCAAGAATTAGTTAAAGAAGTAATTGAATCATTTTTGCTGATCGCAGAAGGTACTTATGAATTAACAGAACCTCTTGATAGAATGCCAAGAATTTGTCGGCTAGATGTCGAAAAAATTTTAGAACGTTGCCAAATAAGATTACAGAATTGGCAGGCTTTGGTTCCGCAAATTTCTTCTCCCTATCAACGTCCATATCTGTTGATGAACAGCAAAATTGAGGAAAAAGATTTACCAAAACTTCAGCCAGATTTAACTGATTGGATGAAGGGTTTTAGCCTGTGTCATTTGGCGACAATTTTGAATCAAGATGAAATCCAATTAGCTCGCAATTTATACCCTTATATACTTAAGGGTGCGATCGTCTTGCATGAACCCGATCCACCTTTTGATAAATTACCAAAGATATTTGAAGAGGTATGTCTACGACGGGCTATGCCTACGCTTTTGGCAAAATTAATTACGGATATAGCCGATATCAAGCAAGAGTTAAATACTACCGTTAACCCTTACCCAGATATTTCTGAGGAGAATATAGCTCTTGTTCCACAATTACCACAAATTTCTGAGCCTCCAAAAGAAAATTTTCAGGAACCGACAACATCAAATAACATAAATCCTGTTTCCCAAACAGTAACAGCTGCTACTGTCACGGTTAAAAAAGTTCACAAAATTGTTTCTGTTGATGATAGCCCGACAATTCTTAAAGAAATTAGTTATTTCTTAGAAAATGAAAATTTTTCTGTAGTGACGATTAACGATCCAGTAAAAGCCGTTTTATCAATTATAAGGCATAAACCAGACTTAATTCTGTTGGATTTAAACATGTTAGGAATTGATGGTTATGAGTTGTGCCGGATTATACGAAATAATCCAATATTTCAAAATACTCCGATTATTTTTGTTACGGGGAATAAAGGAATTGTAGACAAAGTAAAAGCGAAACTGGTCGGGGCATCTGGATATCTAACTAAACCGTTTACTCGCGCCGAATTGCTGAAAATAATCTTTATGCACTTGAGTTAAATGAACCACAAAATCTAACGACTTTGAGCTATTGAGGATAAATAAATATGGCTACAATTTTAGTTGTTGAAGATGCTCCTTGTCAGTTGGAGTTAATCAATGGTTTTTTAAGTGACAGCGGATATAAGGTAATTATGAGATGAGCAAGGCAATAAATCATCTTCTGGATGCGATTATTACTGATGTGGTAATGCCAGAAATTAGCGGGTTTGAATTCTGTCACCAACTGAAAAAAAATCCAGCGACTCAAAAAAGTACCAATTATTATTTGTAGTTCTAAAAATCAGCCGATTGACTGGATTTGGGGAATGCGACAAGGTGCAAACGTTTATTTAACTAAGCCTTTTACTAAACAGCAATTACTAAGTGCGCTCAAATCTCTTGTAGAGTGAGAGAGATAATTCGTAATTAAAAGAGTCAGTACATGGCTACTAATCTAGAAATTGACGAAAACTTAATTAAGGAAGCTCTCGAACTTGGTGGTCATCCAACTAAGGACGCGGTTGTTGAAGAGGCATTACGAGAGTATGTGCAACGTCGAAAGCAACTGAAAATTCTGGAGCTATTTGGCATGATTGAATATGACGATGATTATGACTACAAGCAACAGCGTCGGAGTCGATGAAAGTCATTGTTGATACTTCAGTCTGGTCTTTAGCTCTCAGACGCAATTATAAAGTTGATGAATCACCCTATGTTGCAGTGTTGCAAGAATTAATTACTGATGGTCGAGTTGCTTTGCTTGGCGCTGTTCGGCAAGAGATACTCTCAGGAATTCGTGATGCCAATCAATACAATCGGTTGAAAAATTATCTCCGTGCATTTCCCAATCTGGAGTTAGATATGGAAGACTATGAACTTGCTTCTGAGTTTTATAACACTTGCAGAAGCAATGGTATTCAAGGTGCAAACACAGATTTCCTAATTTGTGCCGCAGCTGCTCGGAGAAATTACAAAATAATAACCACAGATAAAGATTTTGATAATTTTAGTCAGCATATTCCCATAACCTTGTTTCAATAATGTATTTGGATTCGTCAAAATATTTTCATAAAAATCTCTGTAGTTGCTAATCAATAGACGTAATAAATCTTCTGTTAAAAATATTGGAGTTGATAATGATTTTGGTGACACGAAGATGCCGGACTCCATAACTAAAAGTGCAGTAGACAATAAAAGTTTTTTGTAATGCTGAAAAGACCCAAAGCCACTACGGTTGCGAGTCCAACTTTTAACAAGAGGTTTAACTTGATTTACAAGCCTATCAAACTCATTGTTTTCTTCCATCATTAAAAGCTTAAGAACGATACACGATAATATTTCAAAGCCGTCCATAACCTGGAAATACACCTTTGTTGTAACTCTATACCACAAATTTCTGCCTCAATAATATTGTTCTGCCAGTCTAACGTAGTAGGATTGTTCAAGTGAAAGGGTACGCCTAGCGGGATGAGTAGCCATCGATCGCTTCTTGCACCCTAAAATAAGAACAAAAGAAGATTCCTAAAATAAGCACACTCCATGCGTATTTCTCTAAATTGGCTGCGCGAACTAGTAGAGATAAAACTTAGTCCAGAAGAATTAGCCGAAACCCTGACAATGGCGGGGTTTGAGGTTGAAGATATTGAAGATCGCCGCACTTGGGCAAATGGCGTGGTTGTAGGGAAAGTGCTTGAGCGTCAACCCCACCCCAACGCCGATAAATTGAGTGTTTGCCAAGTTGATATCGGTGCAGCTGAAACTTTAAATATTGTCTGTGGCGCTGCCAATGTGAAGGCAGATATTTATGTGCCAGTAGCAACTACAGGTACTTACTTACCCAACATCGATTTAAAAATTAAACCTGCAAAACTCCGTGGTGTCCCATCTCAGGGCATGATTTGTTCTTTAAAGGAACTCGGTTTGCCCACCGATGTAGACGGAATTCATATTTTTACTCAAGAAAATTTACCGTTGGGTAGTGATGTGCGTCCGTTGTTGGGTTTAGATGATGTAATTTTAGACCTGACAGCAACTGCTAATCGCGCTGATGCTTTGAGTATGGTAGGCGTAGCACGCGAAGTAGCAGCTTTAACTGGTGGAAAATTGAGCATTCCTGAACCTGGTGAAGTCTCTATTAGTAAAAGTTCGGGAAACTTAGCTTTAAAAATTGCCGATACCCAAGCTTGTCCTGCATACATCGGTACAGTAATTGAACAGGTGAAAATTGCTCCATCTCCCGAATGGCTACAACAGCGTTTGCGTTCGGCTGGGGTACGTCCCATCAGTAATGTTGTGGATATTACTAACTACGTTTTGTTGGAGTGGGGACAACCATTACACGCCTTTGACCGCGATCGCCTAAAATCTGTTGCA
This sequence comes from Nostoc sp. DedVER02, assembly GCF_034530675.2. Lineage (NCBI taxonomy): Bacteria > Bacillati > Cyanobacteriota > Cyanophyceae > Nostocales > Nostocaceae > Nostoc > Nostoc sp. DedVER02. The sequence goes on along the minus strand of NZ_JAVRCP020000004.1, from coordinate 46,627 downwards.
AGTAGCGAAAATTTAACCATTGGTGTCCGTTTCGCTAATAATGGAGAATCCCTTAAAACCCTGGATGGACAAACTCGCACCCTCTCAACCCAAAATTTGTTAATTACCGCTAACGACAGACCTGTTGCATTGGCGGGAGTCATGGGTGGAGAAGAAACAGAAGTCCATGAAGGGACTCAAAGCCTAGTTTTAGAAGCAGCTTTGTTTGATTCTGTGGCAATTCGCCGTTCTTCCCGCAGTGCAGGGTTAAGAAGTGAGGCTTCTGGCAGATATGAACGGGGAGTTAACAGCGCTGAGTTGGAAATAGCTAATCGTCGCGCTTTATCTTTAATTAGTGAATTGGCTAGTGGAATTCTTGTCCAGCAGGAAATTGCCGACACCCGCCCCGATCCTGCTACTTGGAGTCGTTCTATTGCACTGCGTTTAGACCGAGTTAATCAGATACTAGGGCCAATCGATTTGGGCGAGGATACAGGTGAACTCCAAGGACAAGATGTTGAGCGCATCTTAACTGCTTTGGGATGTAAGTTGACTGCTTTAGGTGAAGATAGCAGCAATCAACCTACATGGTCAGTTTCCGTCCCACCTTATCGTTACCGCGACTTAGAGCGAGAAATCGATTTAATTGAAGAAATCGCCCGTCTTTACGGTTACAACAGATTCTGTGATACCTTACCAGAAAGAGCCGAAGGTGGTTATCTATCTTTAGATGAGGAAGTGATTCGCAAGTTACGAGCTTTCCTCCGGGCTGAAGGATTGACAGAATTAATTCACTATTCTTTAGTCAAACCAGGAGAAGACAGACAGATAGTACTGTCAAACCCCTTATTTGCTGAATATTCAGCCCTACGAAACGATTTGTTATCTGGGTTGATTGATGCCTTTCAATACAATTTAGAGCAGGGTAATGGGGCGCTGAACGGCTTTGAAATCGGAAAAATCTTCTGGCGAGAAGAAGACGGTTTGCAAGAAACAGAAGCCTTAGCTGGGATTATCGGAGGCGATCGCACCGTTGGCAAATGGTCAAAAAGTGGACGCGAAGAACCCATCACCTGGTTTGAAGCCAAAGGCATTTTAGAAAGTGTATTTCGGCAACTTGCCTTCCAGGTAGAATTCCAACCCGATTGTCGAGATAATCGCTTACATCCAGGACGCACCGCTTCTTTGTGGATTCGGGGTAACAGACTGGGTATTTTTGGCCAACTCCATCCTCAACTGCGACGAGAAAAAGGTTTACCAGATTCCGTTTATGTTTTCCAGTTGGATCTAGATGTGCTTTTAGACTCTCTAGGGCAAGATGAAGTTCTTGTGCCAATATTCCAGCCCTATTCTACCTATCCAGCTAGCGATCGCGACATCGCCTTTTTTGCACCTGTGAAAATCTCAGTTTCCGAAATTGAAAAAGTAATTACCAAAGCTGGTAAAGATTTGCTCGAATCGGTGGAATTATTTGATGAATATCGGGGTGAAAATGTCCCCGAAGGACAAAGGAGTTTAGCATTTCGTCTAGTTTATCGGGCTAGCGATCGTACTTTGACTGAGGCTGAAGTTGAACCAGTACACAATAAAGTCCGCGAAGCCTTGGTGGAAAAATTCGGCGTGAACTTGAGAAGTTAGGAGTAAATACGGGAAAAGGTTACAGGTGACGGGGTACAGCAAAGAAAAACTATTCTCTGTAACCTGTACCCTGTAACCTATAAACTGAGATTTTAAATTTTTAATTGATTAACCATGCCTAAATATGTACTCTGGGGAAGTTACTGCAAAGACGTTCTTGAAAAACGCACCCCATACCGTCAAGCTCATTTAGACGGATTAGCAAAACAGAAAGAATCCGGTGTGCTGATTACCATTGGCCCCACCAAAGATGTCACAAAAGTTTTTGGGATTTACGAAGCCGAAGACGAAGCCACTGTACGCCAGTTAATTGAAAATGATCCCTACTGGAAAAATGGCATCTGGACTGAATATTCTGTCAAAGAATGGATTCAAGCTTTATAAATTGGGCATGGGGCATTGATTTTGACATCCTCACCGCCGTGAACGCACTCTTAAGAAGGAGTAATGAGTAACAAGTAATAAGTAATGAGTAAATCCCCATTTTTCATCCACTCATTACTCATTACTTTAAAGCCGTGCTGGAAGCACAGGGTTTTAAACCAATTTTTCTGATAATTCTCCTCCCCTATTCCCAATTCCCCATTCCCAATTTATGAAAATTTGGCAGGTTGATTTTTATCGTCGTCCCTCACAAAATGCATCTGGACAAATTTTATGGGATTTGTTGATTTGTGATGCAACTCGCAGCTTTGAGTATGAAGCAACCTGTCTTCAGTCAGCAGCAAATTCTAATTGGGTTGCAGATCAACTTGAGTTAGCGGCTGGTGAAAAATTACCAGATGTGATTCAGGTGTTTCGTCCGCAGTCACTAAGCTTAATTGAGGCGGCGGGACGCAATTTAAGTATAAATGTCGAACCAACCCGCCATACTTTGGCACTGAAGCAGTGGTTACAAGAAAAGCAATATCCCTCAACCCTAGATAAACCACCCCCAGTACCATTACCAGAGAACCTCTGGGGAGAACAATGGCGGTTTGCGACTCTACCTGCTAGTGATGTAGAAACGAGTTTTAGCGATCGCCCTATTCCCATTTTGCACATCCCAGAACATCTCAAACCCATCAATTTGGGTTTAGCGTCAACAGTGCCCGTCCCTGGTGTGGTAATTTATGGTGGACGGCAATCGATGCGCCTAGCACGCTGGTTACAGCAAGCCCGTCCTGTGGCGTTAAACTATATATCTGGCACACCAGACGGCTTAGTATTAGAAGCTGGCTTAGTAGATAGGTGGATTGTTGCCACTTTTGAAGATCCAGAAGTTAAAACAGCAGCCCAAACATTTGAACAGCGAAAAAAGCATTGCCGAGGATTGCATTTTTTGTTAGTGCAACCAGATGATTCTGGGATGACTTATAGCGGCTTTTGGTTATTACAGGCAGAAGATTGATCTTAACTATCAAATCATACTAAAAAGTAATATCACCACTGCCCTGAATTATCTTCTTGTTGCAAACCTATCAACTGTCGCCGCTTCCAAGCATAGTGAAGAATATTAATTCCAAGTTCCTGGGCTGTACGAATAGTTAATCTGGGTAAACTCAAATCTCTATCCAGCCCCCAAGCAGTCGCTAAATCACCAATCGCTAAAATAATTCCACCACCGATTAACAATTTAATTTGCTGTTGATTAACCATTGGCAAGGCAGCAAATAAGAAAGGTTTTGTCCTTAAAGGATGACTCCGTTGCAATTCTTCTAAAGGTCTTAAAGGACTTTCTAACTGTTGTGCTAATGCTTGAGTACTCTCAATTAGAGCAGTAGCATTTGTTGGTGCATCAACCAGAAGCACACCACCTAAATTTAAGTAATTTTTGAGGGATTCAAATTCGAGACTATTTAAAGAAATTGCCTGTCCACCTGTCAGATAAAGTAGATCGTAATCTTGAATATTTTCACTTAAAGAAACCTGGCCTGGTTCATCAGCCCCTCGCAAACTGGGATATAAAGGTTCTACTGCTTGTAACAAATACGAAAGGCTGAAAAAATTACGCGCACATTCAGGATCGCTATGAGTTGCCTGTGCCATACACACAAGTGCTTGAGGACGCATTTGTGCCTGACGGCGATAACGTAAATCAATATTATTATATCCAGGAAAGAAAGCATCCGCAGGTTGGGTAATATCAGTATGTCCTGGTTGCAAAAGTATTCGACATATTTCTATTTCTGAACTGGCTGGTATTGAGTTTCTTTGGTCAATTCGATAGGTTTCTTGAACAATATCTCTTTGCTGTCCACGCCTCAATTCATCAGGATCTACATAGCTAACTACTAAGTAGATCATCAGTGGTTCAGAACTTACTACTTCTATATCGATGGGAAAATCATAAGAAGTTGGTACAACAATTAAATTACCTGCTAAATCAATTGCAATACCAGGTTGAATTTGCACCCAACGCCCATCTCGATATCTAGCTTCTACTTGGCTTGGGGCTGCCACATCTCGAACGCCTAAACCACAGACAATCCCCGGTTGGTTTAAACTTTGATATTGAGCGTTTTGCCGATTTCGATGATAATCATGGGCTGTGCGCCAGCGTTCTGCATTGATTAGTAATCCGTCTGCGGCTTGTAGACGTTCTAAGGATTTGATTGGTGGGGGTGGGAAAGGATGAGACATAAATAATTCAAAATTCAAAATTCAAAATTCAAAAAAGCTCAGGCAGATGTGCAGAGAGAAAAAGTTTACAATTTTATTGGCTAGAAGGATTTTCAATAGATAATTCATAAGTACAGAAAGCAGGCTTTTCTTGTTCTATGATTCTTTGGATAAGTTGTTCGTTGATGATGCCACTAGAAATAGTTGAACGTAAACGTACTATAAAATGATATGGTTGGCCACCTGCTAAAACTGCATTTCCTAATTGGGCATCTCCGATAATGAAACTTGGGCCAAAAGGTTCTGTGATACTAATATGTTTATCAGCTTCATTTGGTAAATCTTCGTCTAGCGGTAAACCAGTATAAAGATGTAAATAAAGACGCAATCCTTTACGAGTTCCGCGCCAGCGATAAAGTTCTACAGCCCGACGAATTAAACGCCGTTGTTGCCGGAGATCCCAAACTGAATCTACTTGCCAAGCAACCCAATGAGCCATAAAAGGTAGTAATGCTTGTGGTGCTGTCAAAGGATCGAGATTTGCCCACATGACATTGTAACTATCAACTACTGGTTGAAAAGCTTGCTCAAATATCTTCATGAAGCGACCAATAAAGTCTACTTCTCGATACAAAATTGGCAAGAATTCCATGTAGGCGGTGTAAGGACGGATATATAAATCGAAATACTCGCTTCTCTCGATTTGTTCGTTCTCCGTGCCTGAGTCTATATGTAAAGTAATTAGGCTGCGAAAATTGAGAGTTAATTTGTCTTTTTTTCCAGGAGAAATTGCTTCTTGGTCTTCAAAAAATGTATCAGGAATTGAGAAGTAGAGAACAGCATCCATTTGTCCACGAGGCGGTATTTCACTACCCTCTGTGCCAATTTGACACCATTGAGACGGAAAGTTTCCGTCAACGCTTAAGCTTACCCGCAAAGGACGTTGTTCTAAGTTTTGCACTTGCACAATCATCTCGCTGGGATGTCCAGGATGCAAAAGTAAAGTACGTCCACCTATATCAATATCCGCGGTTGTAAATCCTAAACCCGCCACAGGTAAAGCTTCGGGTATTTGCATTGGCGTTAATTGAATGCTTACAGCCGGACTAGAGCGACTTTGAACCATAGGATTGGGAATTGGGAATTGGGAATAGGAAGGAGAATAACTACTGACAAATGGCAAATTACGAATTACGAATTACGAATTACGAATTATTTGAATGTCGTGATTTGAGCGTAGATTGGTATCAGCCCAAGAACATATCAAACCTTCCGAGCCTGGGTCAATTAATTGTTCTGGTGATGGTTGTCGTCGCCAATTTTCTCCTTGCTTGCGGATGGGAAACAGTAGGACGGGGCCTAAATGACGCACGCCTGGGGTTTGTTGCAGTAATGCGACAATATCTGATGTATAAACTGGTCGCCCAAATGGCCAACCTTTGCCGTCCATTCCTCCAGTCAATGGATTTAAATATTTATACAGTGATACCCTTAAATTCCGGCGAATTTCTTCTCTGGCAAAAGGATTATCATAAGCAGGTTCTAAAGCAATTTCTGTCTGTACAGAAACACCTACGTAATTTGGTTCTTGTAATTCTATTTGTACACCTAATAACCGTCTTTCATCTAAGTAACTCATAATTTGCTCTTGCAGGGCATTACTAAGAGCAAAATTTTCTGGTGTCATACCATTACCTTGGGCGATCGCATCTGTATTTGCGAATGGAACTACCAGTAAACTAACTATACCAGCTTGTCTACGAGAATTTGCTGGCAAACACCGGACACGCGCGATCGCACCAGCACCCGCCTGTTGAGTTAAAACTTCAAAATCTTCAGCAGTGACGGCGCGATCGCGTGTGCGGAGGATGCGGGGAGCCTTCATTACAGCCTGCTCCAGCGATTCGGCATCCGCACCATTGATTGCAGGTACACGATTGACTACACTCGTAATGTATGGATACGCAGACTTCAAAAACTGGATTGCCCCAGTTTGCACATTGCCTTCCCTACCGCCACCTGTGCGATAAGCAACCATTTTAATCTCAGCACCACGGGGAGGAATCGCCCCATATTGGTGTTCCGACTGATTATTTTCTAGAACTTGTACAGATGTGTTATCTAGCGATGGTTCTTGAATTCGCGATCGCATCTGGGTATGCTGTTTAAGTTGGCTAGGTTCCCGAATCAGCGGCCCAAACTGGATTGTACCAGCGATCGAATCGATGGTGTAATGAAAATTATGCGGCCCAGAATCAGCAAAATCTCTCACCTCAGTCCACTTCTGAGGCAAACCACCACTGGGAGTAACTAAAATATACTCATTTTCTCGGCGTTCTAAAATTGGTGCTGTTTGTAAATCGAAACTCTGTCCAGGTGTACCATCACTAATTCCCAATCGCTCATCTAGAATCAGCGTACTATGACTAGCTCTAACAGTACCACCAATTGACCGCGCTGCTAAACCAATAATTCTTGGCGGACGATTGTAACCAGATTCATTGGCTTCTGTACTAATAAAACTACACCGCAACCAGCGACCTCGGTAAGAAGTAAAATTAGCTACAGGCCAAATTTGAGGTAAATGCAAACGTACCTCTGCACCTTGAGACGGATTTCCACCCTGTTGAGCCATTTCATAAAAACTGAAACCGCGAGTTTTATCATCCGACTCTTGCAATAAAACTAGTTGCCAATTTTCCCCGTCCCAAGCTTCCCACTTGCGCGGTGGTTGATTGGGATTAATCCCAGCAGGAGTAGCCGCCGCCCCTTGGAAAATAATTTCTAAAACATTAGCATCTAAAGGATCGTCAGAATTAATTGCTAAATAAAAACAGTTACCGGGCTGGGGTTCCTCTTCAAATATTGGTTGTTCATTACCTGTCCAGAAACCGTTAGATTGACGAGTCCATGAAGTTGTGACTCTTTCGCGCAGAGATTGGGGGATATCTTCGGTAGTTTGGGCAGTTAAGAAATGTTGGATGCGAGGATTGCCGATAATTAGAGGATAATCTGTGCTAAAGGTAATCGCTTCTGTAGTTTCAGTGCGGATAGTTGAGGCTTCTAATCCGGCTGGAATAGTGTAGGCTTCGGGTAATGCAGCGCTTAAATAAAAAGTTAATTCCGTGCGGGCTGGGGCGGGAGGCTGGAGACGAATACCCAGTAATTCTAGGAATGCGACATAATTTTTTCGAGGTACTTGGTTAAATCTGAGCAACATCTGGTCAGTTAACCAAGCAAATAACTCAATTAGCGTAATTCCTGGGTCGCTGAGATTGTGGTCTGTCCATTCGGGACAGTAGCGAGGAATACGCATAATACATTCTTCCACCAAATCATCGAAGGCGCGATCGTCTAAGTTAGAAGAAGGTAATTTCGGTAAAAAATCAAAGTTCATACCAATTAAAAAAAAGAATGTGACAGATATAGCAAGGGACTGGGGACTGGGGACTGGAGACTGGGGACTGGGTGAAAAGTCTTTTTGTATCTAAGTTTCATCATCTGTTGATGTCCTAACCACCAAGGCTTGTGCTATACAAGTCTAGAAACCCAGATGGAATTGAGCTTTCTAAATTTTTAATTTTTAATTTTTAATTTTTAATTCGGATCACGATTCCTCCCCAGCTGAAACCAAATAATAAGGATAAACAAAACTATAAATATCGGGACTGTCTTTAAGTCGATAATTGATGATGATATCCACTCTGCCACGCACGGGGTCAGGATCGGTGACAACTTCATCGATAATAATGCGTGGTTCCCAAACTTCTAAAGCTTCCAAAACATAAAGACGGATTCGGAGTAGGGTATCGCTATTCAAAGGTGCAAACGCCAGTTCCGACAAGCGCGAACCAAAGGTAGGTCGGTAAACCCGCTCACCTACTCCCGTGCGGAGGATAATCCAAATAGATTCTTTAACTTTTTGATCTTCACGGCTAAGTTGTATCCCGCCTTGCACACTTAAATGCAGTGGATAAGCCCAACCTGTTCCCAAATAGGCTCGTTCACGACCATAAACCATATCTGGCACTTAGACAGTTTTTACATGGATAACTTCAAAGATATCGGCACAGAAGGTTTAAGCCTATTCGCCAAAGGTCGAGATAATTACTGATTCGTAATTCGTAATTAAAGACTGGTTGCCTTTCCCTTTGAATTAAGTTTCGTCCGCTATATCCAAAATTTGATTGTACAAGGCTGAAGATACTCTAAACTCTGATGTGGCAATCAGTACATCCATCAACGGTTTTACAGCAACAATCAATTTTTTCCGCTTTGCCTCAACCAATATGCCTAGCAATCCAGTAATCTTGACTCCTAAACGATTAGCTTCCGCTCTGCCACGACGCTCATCAATCAATAGCAAATCTGCATCAAGCTCTAGAGCAAGAGCGATCGCCTCAGACTCTCCAGGATCTAGCGTCACTTCATTTTTAAGACGCTCAACAACCTCGCGGTTAATGACTTGTCTAACCTTTAACCAGGAAGCCGTTTGAACTTCGGTGGTTCCCGGAACAGGGGGATCGATATCTGCGAGTTCACGATACACCGCTTCAGGAATCGTGACTTGATTGTAGAGTTGAGGTAGCAGTTTTAAGTGGTTGATTGCTGCCAGACTTGTGATTGCCGATGTATCGCTAATGACAATCACAACCGCCCTAAATCTCGTAAGTTCTTCAAATCCAGTTCAAAATCCTCAACATCATAAGAGTAAAGCGGAATATTTTGTTGCTTGAGAAGATGACGAAAAGCATTAAGGGGCATATCTGCTAATTTGCTGGCATAGCCCAACGTTAGATGGCCTGTTTGAAACAGGTGCAATGCGATTTCTTGCCGAAACTCCCTTGGTGTAAGCCTAGATGCTTGCAGGATTTCGTCTGAAATGACAATACTCATAGCAGGACTACCTTACTGACTATACTTTCAGAGTAACCCAAAAACCTTTAAACAATGTCTGTGTATTACTCCCACCACAAATTTCGCAGCACAACGCATGAATAACGGGGGTTTTACGGATTACGACTCATAATCTTCACTCAACCGCCAATCAAAACAGTAGGATTACCTTTGATAATTTTATTCGGTGGCCCTAATGCTTCTAGAATAGTGTCGCCCATGCGAGAAGCAGGCAGGTTGTTAATCAGCACAGTCTGGCTACCGTCAATCACAACCCCAGGGCCGTGAGGAGGTATGGGCAGAGGTGTAGCGCAATTATGAATATCAGCACCGGCTGCTGCTGCTGCGATCGCACTACCCATAGTAGCAGCTGAGGTTGCCTTTGTAGTTTGTTCGGTAGCTAAAGCAGCAGGTGCGCCAGGCGTACCTGCCGCCGCTAGGGTAGCAGCCTCAGCCACTTGAATAGCTGTATCAGAAACTTGTTTGGCGGACTGCAAACCTGGTACTGCTGCGGCAAGCACGCCCCGCCACGCAGGTAAAGATCCAATCAACACATTAGGACTACCTGGCCCTCCTGTTAAAACTGGGGGTAAAGGATGCGCCACATTGTCAGTAATTCTTGCTGCCGGTCTACCCATGACAACCTCCTATTGTGTTAATTACGAATTACGAATTACGTTAGCGTAGCGGTAGCGAGGAACGAGCGTCATTACGAATTAGTTAAGTCGAATCAATGCACCTTTGACTGTAATCGTTCCGTTGGCTGAAATGTCTATATTTCCAGCAGCATCTAATGACATATTACCTGTTGATTTCACTGAAACAGATTTTCCCATATCGTCCATTTTGATTCTATGACCACCTGTGGTTTCAATCTCTATGCACCTTTGACTATCATTGAGATATATTTTATGACCGCCTGTAGTTTCTACGCGAATACCTGTTTTACTACTTCCTTTATCCTCTTCAACAAACTGTAGAACATGACCGACACGAGTTTTAATAGTGCGTAATCTTACACCACCTGTAACCGAATCACTTACCTTTTCCGGTGGTGCATCCTTCCCGTTCCATACCCCACCAATGACGTAGGGACGGTGAATATCGCCATGTTCAAAACCTACTAAAACTTCATCGTTTACCTCTGGTAAACAGTCGAAGCCTCTGTTTTGGCCTGCTCCCACAGCTACAACTCTCGCCCAGTCACTTGTATGATCTTCTGTGAGAGTCGGAAACTTGACTTTCACTCTGCCCATTTTCTCTGGGTCTTTATTATCAGTCACAATTCCAACTAATAAAGTCTCAGATGGCTGTAGACGTTTTTCTGGGGATAGAGTTGTGAATAAGTTACCAGAACGGAGTCCCCGCACGCTGAAATCAGTTTCATAAACGCGCTGACTGAATAAATGGCGCGTTTCTGTAACATAATATTTACCACTATAGCGATCGCCCATACCTTCAAGATTAATAACCCGTCCAGGACGAATCTCAGGATTCCCTTCGGCTTTGGCATCTGCGTAAACAAATTCTCCTCCCAGTTCATCACACAAAGCCTGAGCCATCGTATCTGCTTGTTTTTTGCTGGCAACAGGTTTATCTACAACAATCATTTTGGGAGACTTAAGATTAGAGAATGCATTACTAGTACTACTTCCTAGCTTATTACCTGTCTCGGTTACTTGCTTCTCTTTCTTAGCTGTTCCACTAATCAATTCTTTCTTGGTATAGTCCCAGGCGCGTACTTCTACAGAACTTATCTGTTCAGCACTAGTAACACGAGTACTAAATTTATTAATATCAACTAGCCATTTTAGTGATAAGGCTCCCTGAGTTTTTGGTTTGCAAAAATTTAATTTTTCCTCTGTAATAAATAATTCAAAACCAATGCGAGCAGCCCTTTCTCGCAAAAACTCCATATTAGTTTGATTTTCTTGAAAAACATACTTATGAACTTCACCAGTTGCCTCTATATTGCCAGGTCTTATACCTACTTCTTGAATTATTTTCTTGACTATACCGCTATCAGTTTCATTTAAAAAAGAACGATTATAACGACCTCTATGTAAACGATGAGAAATATCATAGCCGCGAACAATGATATCAGCTTCAGATTTTTCATTGAAGTGAACTTCCATCGCTGTAATTTCGGCTTCAATGAGGAATTCTTCTACCTCTTCCTGAAAATTATTATCTAGAGTAGTACTCGAAGTAAAACCCAACTTAACTTTGTTCCCAATTTTAAACAACTTATCATGTCGCCAAGCCTTGTTTTCTGGTCGATCGGATGTGGGAATATAGCTGTTATGGATTACTAGGGTAAACATTGCTGGTAAATGAAGGCTTTCTTCTATTGTAATTTGCAACAAATCCTTCATTAATTCAGGAGAAGCTTGTTTTCCATCTATTTGTATTTTAGGTTCGCTTAAATAAAGGCTTTTTTTAGGAGGCATAACTATTATTTGATAACTTATGAAATTTTCAGAGCAGCCTTGAATGACAAAGCAAATAATAATTTATCGCTTTATTTGTTTTTCTTACTCAGTTTTTGCCCCTTTTGGTCTGAATCACGAGCGTTGCCTTTAGAAGCAGATTGTCGTCCTCCAGGAAGGTTATTTTTATCCACTTCTTGTAAAGCTATATCTACAAGTGCCCTTACTGGTGTACCATCACTCAAAAACATATTTAAAGTGTAGGTTAAACTTGTAATTACGCAATAAAAATACTCATTTCCCCAAGTGAATATATAAACAGGTGGGCGTTTATCAGTTGCTTTACTGATAGTTTCTACACCTTTCTTGATATTGTCTATATATTTTTTCATCACCGACTCTTTAGTTTCATAAGTATCATAAAGTAACTGTTTCAGTGTAAACTTGTAAGGTTCAACGCCAGAAAAGTTTACTTTCGGAAGTAGAGTAGTTCCTCTGTTCCCATCCTTACTTTCCCACTTAACAGTCCGAGCAAAACTAATATCTGTAGGATTAAACATTAATTCAATATCTGGCGCTTCACCGTTATAAGCTACAAGCTTGGCTTTTTCAAGTTGCGGTTGACGCTTTTGAATAACAATAATTGCTGGACTTGCCATTTGAATATTCTCCAAAAATTAATTATTGAATGGAAACTTACCAAGGTAATCGACCTGAATAACCACCATGACGCTCCCGCTCAATTTCTATCCTTTGTCGTAATCTGTGATAAATTTCACGGGCTAGAGCTTCAAGATTGGCTGTATCATCTTTTTCATCTCCTTCAGAAGAAGCGGGTGCGCTCTCTATCGTCTCTGTTATCGGTTGGATTTCTCTAGATATGTCGGGTAGAGTGACTTCTCCACCATTAGCAAAGCCTCTAGGTGCAGGAAGATGTTTAGCAAAAACTTGTGGCGATTCCGAACCATGAGAAAATTCATAATTTTGGTTGTTAGATTCTTCATCATTAAAGTTGAAGCTAGTGAAATCATCATTATTTCCATTTAGTAAATCTTCCACACTTGACCATTGAGAAGGCGTGTTTGACCATTGGGAAGATGTATTAGTCGTAGGATTTGCTTTTCGGAAAACTAGGGGAGGCGATGAGTATTGAGGTGAAGCTTCACCGACATTTATTGTTTCATTTTGGAGAGGATTAAGCTGTGGAGAATTGAGAACCGAAAGTTTATTTTGACTAATATTCAATCCCAAGGAAGGAGGAATTAAAGAATTGGATATCTCAGGTGAATCAGTTTCAGCGCTTTTTAGCTGTAATGAAGTGTCTGAAAAAGAATCGACTTTAGTCGGAGTCTCTGGAGAAATTGTCTCTTCTGGTTCTATAGGATTGGGTGTCTGTAGACTTGGAAGGATAATATCGTGCGGTGTTCCACCAGTGTTGATGTGATGTAGCAGGGGTAGATTCTTCTGTGCATCCCTAGTATTAATGACAAACTCCCCAGGCGTAAGCATTGCAGGTATTGTATCTGAGGGAGCTATATACTGGCGATTGTCAACGTGAGAGTTTGTAACATGACCACCAGTAGCATAACCTTTAGGTGCAGGCAAATTTTGCTCAACTTTAGGTGCTGTACTAACCTCATCTTGTGGAAAAGTTGGGTTTTCTAGAATCTCTGGATTATCCCAGGTATCAGTAAAGGCTGATATTTCAGGATTTTCTGATTCTACTGTTTGTTCACTCTCAATAATTTTTCTAAAAATACTTGCTTCTTCAGCAATTTCAGGTGATGTGGCGGTAATTGTTGATGCTTCAGCAATTTCAGGTGAAATGGCGCTAATGATTGGTGTTTCAGTAATTTCAGGCGAACTAGCGCTAACTACCGATGCTTCACCAATTTCAGGCGATGTCGCGGTAATTGTTGGTGCTTCACTAATTTCCGGTGAACTGGCGCTAACTACCAATGCTTCATTAATTTCAGGTGATGTGGCGGTAATTGTTGGTGATTCACCAATTTTAGGCAATATGGTAGTAATTCCTGGTGTTTCACTAATTTCAGGGGGACTGGCGCTGACTACTAATGCTTCATTAATTTCAGGTGATATGGCGGTAATTGTTGGTGATTCACCAATTTCAGGCGATGTGGCGGTAATTGTTGGTGATTCACCAATTTCAGGCAATGTGGCGGTAATTGTTGACGCTTCACCAATTTTAGGCAGTATGGTAGTAATTGCTAATGTTTCACTAATTTCATCTGAACTAACACTAACTACCGATGCTTTACCAATTTCGGGTGATGTAGCAGTAATTATTGGTGTTTCAGCAATTTCAGGTGATGCAAAAATAGGGTAATTTTCTGTCAACTCGCTGGTAGTATTCTCGACATTGCTATCACGTTGTAGTGGAGCCACATTTGCTGAGATATCTGAGACATTAACCGCTATAGCAGACTGTAATTCTGAAGCTACAGGGTTGCCGAATAAACTAGGGGTGTCTTCAATTTCTGCTGAGGTATGTGTTAACTGAACAGGCGCACTGTCTAGAGACTCACTCGTAATAATGGAATCAATTTCCTGACTTTTCACGGAATCTAAAAAACCTTTCCTCTGCAAAGATAAAGGCTTTAAATTCTCTCCTTTCTCTGGTAGTAAAGGAGGTTGAAGGCTTATATCTTGCGTTGTTTTTTCTAAATGATGTGAAAAGTCAGGAGCAATTTCTTGTTGTACTGTAATAGGATTTTTTGCAACTGAAGACTCAGAATTAGGTAAAGCAACATGCGCCTCTACAGTATTTTCATCATTCTCTAAAGAATGGAGTAAAGTTGGTGCATCATCAACTTTAGATGAATTAAGTTCTGAAAATAAAGTTGAAGAATTATCATAGACAGCATTATCTGTAACAAAATTATTTGTACTTTTTTCTGATATTAAGTCTGGTTCAATGGCTGTAATTGCCTCAAAATTAGTATTGGTATTTGGTGATTCGGCTTCCTGCGATGGAGAGATTAAGGTTGTTAAAATCTCTTTTGTTTGGATTAAATTTGTTTGGATTACGCTGTTTCTATTGTCAGTAATAGAAGAAAATCGATCTATTTCAATGTTTTGTTGTGATGGCGTTTGGCTAACTGGCATACCTGATAACTTAACTGATTCTGATATCTCAGGTATTAGTTTTTCTTCGGTATTTGTAAAATTAGTATTGGGTATAAGTATTTCTTCTATATTATTTTTTGAAGGAAGTTCTATATATGAACTATTTATTAATTCATTATTTTCATTTTCTAATTCAATATTTTCTTGCGATGTGAAATTATTTTCTATTAAAGGCAAATCCGTATTAGGTAAACTAGATATTAACTCAGAATTTACTGATAGACCATCGTTAGTAATATTCCTGAATAAATTAGATTGATTTTGAAAACTGGGCGAAGTATCTGCCGTTATGTTACTAACATAACTATGCTCTTTGGCAGAAATGTCTGACGCAATATCCAGTTGTAAATTTGGTGTTTCCAAATTAGTCTCAAGAGGTAGAGACTCATCTGATGTTAATGATTTATTCTTTTTAGCATTAATGGAAGCATTATTTTTATCAACAACTTGCTTAACATTTTTAGCCGTAGATGATTTGCTAGATTTCTTAGTTCTAGATTTTGAAGTTGATTTTTTTTCTGATAACTGTTGAGATTTGTTTGTTTTTTTTGACTTAGATTTAATTTTTATATCTACTTCTTGTGAGGTATCATTACTCGTATTTACCTCAGTGGGAGTTGGCGTTATCTCTGGAATACTATTTTTTACTGATTCATTACTATTTTCTAGTGTAGCTATTGAATCAGAAGCATCAAAATCAATCAACGGAAATTCACTACTTATATCCTCAGTATCCCAGCTATCCCAACCTATTAACGGTTGAATCGATGGTTCATACTGATGAGACAAGAAAAATTTAGATGACGTAACTAATGGTGGTTTGGTTTGTATTGTACTGATGAAATTGTTTTGAGAATGTAAAGAATGGGATGCTTTTCTCAATATCATTCTCTGAGGATTAGATAAAAATGATATTACCCCAAGTGGATGAATATTGTTTCCTAATGGAGATTGAATATTTTGCATAGTTATAGTTGAAGATTAGCCAATTAACTAGAAACGAAATATCCTGTTTTTTGATTTCTTTGTACAGAACTGCCTCCTCCTGTAGACCTGGCAATTTGTAACCCTTCATAAGCTAAAGTTAATTCTTCAATTGCAACTGCTTTCCCATCTGCTTGGAGTGCAGGTGTTTTCCAGGTTATAGGAATAGCACCAATCAAAGTCCAACTCATCATGGTTTCACCAGCTTGATTGAAAATCAGAATATTAACATTACGCCGAGATGTTTTCTTTTGCTCATCAAAAACTGCATTCATCCAGTTCCAAAAACCTGGATGATCGGTAAATCCTCGTTTAAGAGTTATGTCTGCAAATTCTGTATGACCTAAATAAATTCTTTGCTGGTCGTTAACACCACCTTCCTGAAAAACATTTTTCTTGATTTGAACACTTAATCCTGTACATTCAGCGAAAGATGCAGCAATAGAACTATCTATCTCTACGTAGAACCGATTAGTAGTGACATAATTTAATTCGTGAGTAATGTTGCCATTGTTAGCGCCTGTAGCCATCACAACCACCTTTGAGAATCATAACTACCTACCCTTTCGCGCTGCGATCGCAAATCATCCAGTAAAAGTTTATATACGTGTTCTGTAAGTTGGTTCATCAACCGTGAATCGTTGAGATATTTGCTTGCCGTTTTAGCCGCTTTGCTTGCATCAGATGCCGCCGAAACCCCAGCGTATCCAGCAGTACCACCAACATCTCCATCAAAGGTAAAAAATTTTTGTTGCTGTTTTGAGTCCATAAATAAAAAAACTCTCCCTAAATCCAGGCTAAAGGTACTGCATCAGAATCAAAAGTAGCCAAAAGTCGAACTTAGTTTTTAACTGGATTTAGACTTTTGAGGAATTGTGTAGAAAATGCGATCGCAGTACTCTAGATGTTAGTCACGACAAAATATTTATCCAGCCACTGCTTGGGTAACAGGATAAGAAAATGAGAGAATATGTCAGCCGAAAGAAACAAACTAGTACAGGCTTCTCAATCCCATCCTTGAAACATCCGACACCCGGCTTTGGTTTGGAGTCATCGGCAATTTCACGCCAAGCGGTTCCTGAAATACAACCACTCCATCAACCACTTACTCACGATATCAGTCGCATACCACTGCGTACCCAAGCCAAACTCTCAATTAGCCAGCCGGGAGACATTTACGAACAGGAAGCTGATAGCGTAGCCCAGCAGGTAATGCAAAGAATGGCGCAACCTGTAAATCCTCAGTCTATCCAACGAGAAGCAGCACCAGAGGAAGAAGAATTACAAATGAAATCTTTGGACAGTAGCACACTGCAACGAGAAGCATTGCCAGAGGATGAGGAAGAATTGCAAATGAAATCTCTGGACAGTAGCACACTGCAACGAGAAGCATTACCAGAGGATGAGGAAGAATTACAGATGAAATCTCTGGACAGTAGCACATTGCAACGAGAAGCTTTGCCAGAGGATGAGGAAGAATTACAGATGAAACCGATGGTGCAGCGTCAGGCTGAGGCTGGGATGGCTGCTACGCCTGATATAGAAGCGTCCATTAACCAAGCAAGGGGGGGAGGAGTGGCGATCGCAGACAACATCCGCGAACCGATGGAGGTGGCGTTTGGCGCTGATTTCAGTGGGGTGAAGATTCATACAGATGGTCAATCTGACCAGTTAAATCGGTCAATTCAGGCGCGTGCTTTCACAACGGGACAGGATGTGTTCTTTCGTTCGGGTGAATATAATCCTGGGAGTCGGGGCGGACAGGAGTTATTGGCGCATGAGTTGACTCATGTTGTGCAGCAGAATGGGGGGGCTGTGCAGCGACAGATAGACAGGATTGTAACGCCAATTGTTATCCAACGGTTTGCAACTGATTACACCACAGATGCAGATCATCCCTACACAGGTGGTAAGGGTATTACAGCCAGAGTAGGAGCAGAAAACGGTTGGCCTAGAGGGCAAATTCCGGGAGTAGGGATACCTCCAATCATCAATGATGTCGGGCCTCTCAAAGGTCGCTATGTAGCGGGACATTTAATGAATGAAGAAATAGCAGGACTAGCAGACAATCCGAATTTGACTGTACTTAGTGTTAAGTCTAATAATACCCATAAGGGCTACGAATCAAAATTGAAAAAGTTAGGATATTGGGCTGATTTTATAGAGCGTTCTGATGTCAGTTTGACTAAAAAATATGGAGATAAAGCGTATGAGCATGGGGCTGACTACAGAGTAGAGGTAATTGCCCCCAGTCCAGATGGCACCGCAAACTTGATTCCAGAGATGTTACTCGTGAGTGGTCTGAAGGTATCAATTACGCCTATTCGTATCCACAAGGTAACGAAAGTAGAAGAACCTTGGCCGGAAATGTCAGCGTACAAAGTGACCGACGCAATTGTGCCGAATGTACCTCCGTATCCTCCTGCTCCTGGTACAACACCACCGACTAAAGTAAAACCGTCTAAGACTATATATAAAGGAGATGACGATGACTGGAGTGGGTATAATAAAAGTCCATCCGCAAGCACTACGCGGTCGGGTCGCACCTCTAGGTCTCAGCCTTATTAACAATACCAATCACTACACTCAAATGATCTGTAGGCTATTCAGTGCGATCGCTATTGTCGGGTGTGTTAACTAAATTAATCAACTTCCCGAAAATTTATACTTTGGGTGAGTTGCTGATGAGTGCGATCGCGGATCTTGTAGGGTGCGTTAACGTAGTGCGATCGCAATGTTGTCGTTAAAAAACTCCATAGGCCGTATATTCCCGCATTTCAGGAGATTGAAATCCAAGAACAATGTTATCTTTTGGAACTCCTAGCTCTACAAGTTCTTGAGCCACTCTCATTTCCGTCATATTCTGCTCAATCAAAATTTTTCCCTTTTTAATATCCAAATGTAAAACACAACTATAGACTCGCCGATGACCATCCCATCCCACATTCATAACCATGTAATGGTCTTGTTTTGTATCAAAAACAGTGTAACAATCAATTTGACCATTGGCTATTGGAATAGCAGCATAAGCCGTCAACAAAGACTGAATGATATGGCGATAAGATTCTAGGGTATCCATTGTACAATTACCTCTTGAATTGGGTCATAAATAATTTGTTTAATCTCATATCTGTCTACAGATATTTGGGCAAATTACCGCTTGAAAAAAGCTTCATAAACACCTATAGGCACTGCCAAATACAGAATGCGAGTTGGATCGCTGATTTCTAAGGCAAGCCGATAATTCAAAAACTGTCCTAATGCAGCATGATAATCTGTTAGTGGTGAATCACTCAGGAACGTTTTAATCTCAACTGCAATTTTTTGTTCACCTCGCTCTGCTGCTAACAGTTGCTCTGCACCTAAATCTATTTCAAACTTAGTTCCGCCAACTTCTAGTCGCAGAGGATCATCGGTTATCTTCCACTGATCTTTTTCTAAAGCAATTCTAACCACAGCATGAAATTTATCTTTAGCTGCCATCGTTAAACTTTTCTGATTTACTTAACATTTTAGTGCGTAGGCGCAGCCCGCCGCAGCTATCGCCTGATCTTGTAGCGACTGTCTTACATAGTCTTGCGATCACTGTTGTCGGATGTGTTAACTAATTAATCAACTTCTCAAAAATTTATACTTTGGATGAATTGCTTGATTCAGTGCGATCGCAGTACTCTAGATGTATGTTGGTATTAACAAGATATTCGCCCCCTTACTGCTCGGTCATCAGGAGAATAAAATGGGAGAACACGTAGGACAGCACAAAAAAGCTACGGCAAGCTCCTTCTCAATACCTACACTCAAGCAACCGACACGTGGTTTTGGTTTAAATCCTGGTGCTTCGTCCCAAGTAACTACTGAGGTACAGCTTAAAAAATCTCTAGGACACGACATTAGCCGAATATCATTACGCTCACAAACAAAACTTACAGTTAACCAGCCAGGAGATGTTTATGAGCAGGAAGCTGATAAAGTAGCACAGCAGGTAATGCAGAGGATGAGCGAACCTTCTGGAAATCAGCAATCTATCCAACGGGAAGAATTGCCGGAGGAGGATGAAGAATTACAAATGAAATCCCTTTCCGATGCCAATATTCCCTCACTACAACGGGAAGAATTGCCAGAGGAAGATG
>NZ_JAVRCP020000004.1:0-26726 GCF_034530675.2 Nostoc sp. DedVER02 | reverse complement strand
ACAAATGAAATCCCTTTCTGATGCCAATATTCCCTCACTACAACGGGAAGAATTGCCAGAGGAAGATGAAGAATTACAAATGAAATCCCTTTCCGATGCCAATATTCCCTCACTACAACGGGAAGAATTGCCAGAGGAAGATGAAGAATTACAAATGAAATCCCTTTCCGATGCCAATATTCCCTCACTACAACGGGAAGAATTGCCAGAGGAAGATGAAGAATTACAAATGAAGCCTCAAGCTGTTGGGACACAATTCTTAAACAAACCTGTTACCCACGACATTAGTCGAATGTCACTGCGTCTACAAAGAAAACTCACAGTTAATCAGCCTGGAGACGTTTATGAGCAGGAGGCTGATAGAGTAGCGCAACAGGTGATGCAAAGGCAGTCTATCCAACGGGAAGCTTTGCCAGAGGATGAGGACGAATTACAAATGAAATCTGTGGCGGGTTCCATTACTCCTGTGGTGCAACGTAAGAGTGGTGGAATGGCAGCAACCTCCGACTTGGAAACCTCAATCCAACAGGAACGAGGAAGCGGACAGCCACTCGCTGATGATGTCCGGCAACCAATGGAGCAGGCGTTTGGTACTAACTTTAGTGGTGTCAAAATACACACAGATAGCCAATCTGACCAACTTAACCAATCTATCCAAGCGCGGGCTTTCACCACTGGGCAAGATATCTTCTTCCGTCAAGGAGAATATGCTCCTGAGAGTCACGGGGGGAAGGAATTACTAGCCCATGAGTTAACTCACGTTGTCCAACAAAATGGTAATGCCCTTGGGCGTAAATTGCTTCCTGACCAGGAGATAAAAAAAAATAAGATCCAAGCCAAAGCCTTGCTTAACTCTCCTTCTGGGTATCAACCAGTAATCCAGCGTAGAGATAATCCTCCGTCACAAACCGAGCCAGATAAGCAGGGAGAGCCAGAGCAAACGGCTAATAAGGCTAATTCTGAACAAGGACAAGGGCAACGTCAAGCGATCGCAGATAAAATGGCAGTAGCTTTACCACCAGCAAATGGGGCTGGCGCAGGAACAAATTCACCTCCAGCAGACGCTTTTGGGAATTCATCAGCAAATCCGAACAAAAATAAGGCTCAGAAAGAAACTCAGGCAGATAACCAAGGACAGTCAAAGCCAGCAGTTAATCAGGTTAATCCCGAACAAGGGCAGAATCAGGCAGAAAAAGTCGCAGTTGCAGGTAAGCCTGGAACAGAAGCATCCGGTGAAAAAGCTCCCGCCTCTGCTGAAAATGACCCAGCATTCCAAGCAGTAGTCGGCACAACTAAAGAAGTTGCAGGAAAGCAGAAGAAACACGAACCAGCTAATAGTAAAGCCCAGGAAGCTCAAGCTGCTGCTCAAGCCCCTGCAAATGAAGTAGACAGCAAGGCGCAAGCTAATCAAGTTGGCGAAATGGGGCAGGCTGAAACCCCACAATTTGATGCTGCCGCTTTCAAAGCCAAACTGATGCAGCGCATTGCTGATATGGCTCCCAAGAACTTGGAAGAGGCGGACAATTTTAAAAATAATAATAAACTTGACTCAGTTAAGAGCGATTTGAGTGGCCAAGTTAAAGAGGAGCAGAAAAACTCTCAAGAACCGCTAGAAGAGAAAACCAAAGAAAAACCTGACACTAGTGGCATTGAAGCAAAAAAAGTAACGCCACTGCCACAGACTAACCCTGGACAACCGCCATCAGATATCGGTGCAGACAAAGCAGCACCTAAATCTAAAGGACAGGGTGAAGTCGAGGCCCCATTGCAAGATGACAGTAAAAAACTTGACCAGCAGATGAAAGAGGCGGATATTACCGAGGAGCAATTGGCAAACTCCAATGAGCCGGAGTTTCAAGGGGCGCTTGCAGCCAAGAAAGATGCCCAAACCAATGCACAAGAAGCGCCGCCCAAATATCGCCAGCAAGAGCAAGGTATCCTCGCAACCGCTCAAGCTACGGCGGAAACTACAGCCCAAAAGCATCTGCAAGCAATGCATGGTATACGGACTCAAAATCTGGGTCAGGTAACAGAACACCAAGTGGGAGCCAAGGGCAAGGATGAGCAAGCACGGGCAAAAGTTGCTGGTGATATTAATAAAATTTATGACAATACCAAAGCCAAAGTTGAGAAAACCCTTAGTGAACTAGACGGACAAGTTATCCAAGCCTTTGATACTGGTGCTGCTGAAGCGAAGAAAGCCTTCGAGGATTACGTTGGCAAGCGGATGGACGATTATAAGAGCGATCGCTACAGTGGCTTTTGGGGGCCAGCAAAATGGCTCAAAGACAAATTGTTCGGTATGCCCTCAGAGGTGAACGCTTTCTATGAAGATGGTCGGAAGCTTTACATCAATCAGATGGATGGTGTAATTAACAAAGTTGTCGCCATTATCAGCAAAGGATTAACCCAAGCCAAAGCAGAAATTGCCAGTGGTAAGCAGGAGATTCAAAACTATGTCAACAAACTGCCACAAGACCTAAAAGGAGTTGGTCAACAAGCCGCCGCAGACATTGAGAGCAAGTTTGAAGAATTGCAACAAAGTGTTGACGATAAGCAAGATCAGCTAATTGACACCCTAGCGCAGAAGTACAAAGAAAACCTGGATGCTGTTGATGCCCGCATTGAAGAAATGAAGGCAGCAAATAAGGGATTGGTGCAGAAGGCTTTCGACTTTGTGGTAGGAGTCATCAAGACGATTATTGAGCTAACCAAAATGCTCTTGCAAGTGCTAGCGCGAGTTGCTGGCGTAGTTGGGCAAATCCTCAAAGACCCGATTGGTTTCTTGACTAATTTGATCCAGGCGGTGAAGCAAGGCTTCCTCAACTTCATGAATAATATCGGGAAGCACCTCCAGCAAGGATTAATTGGCTGGCTGACTGGCACAATGGCAGAAGCTGGGATTCAAATGCCAGAAAACTTAGATATCAAAGGAATCTTTAGCCTAGCCATGCAGCTTTTAGGCTTCACCTATGAAGCAATTCGCGCCCAAGCGGTGAAACGATTGGGTGAAGAAAAGGTCAGCTGGTTGGAACAAACTGTTGATGTATTTCAAGTTTTAGCCAGTGAGGGAGTAGCTGGGATTTGGCAGTTTGTCCAAGAGAAGATGGGCGACCTCAACGCCTTGGTGATTGAACCCATCAAGAACTTTATCATTGAAAAAGTGATTACAGCCGGGATTGAGTGGGTTCTGAGCCTGTTGACTCCGGCTTCAGCATTTATCAAAGCTGCTAAGGCGATTTATGAGATTGTCAAATTCTTTATTGAACGCGCCCAGCAGATTGCCGATTTAATTAATGCGATACTGGATGCCATTGGTGCGATCGCTAGTGGTGCGATCGATCAAGCAATCAAGGGTGTTGAAAATGCCCTAGCGAAATCTTTACCAGTCGTCATCAGTTTCTTAGCAAGTCTTTTGGGCTTAGATGGAATTGCCGGCAAGATTCAGGCAATATTCCAGAAGCTGCGGAAACCGATGGAAAAAGCAGTTGATTGGGTAATTGATAAAGGTGCGAAGGCGTTTAAGAAAGTTGGTAATAAGGTTAAGAATAGCAAGTTTGGTAAGAAGGCTGGAGAACTGAAAGATTCGGCGAAGGAGAAATATAAAGCCGGTAAGCAGTGGGTTGAGGATAAGAAGGAAGCCGCTCACAATTGGGTCGAAGAGAAAAAGGGAGCCACTTTACGCGGGACAGATCCAAGGACGCAAGAACAGAAATCAGCCGATTTACATACGGCGCTGAAGGAAGCAGAAAAGATTGGGGATAATGATGAATTGTCCTTAAAAGAAGTGAAAAACCGTATCCAAATCATCAAGAATAACTACCGGATGCAATACCTCAAGCTGATTATTGATAAACATACAACGAATGGAGATATTATCCACTTTGAAGGAAAAATTAATCCTGACGGCAAATCAGACCAGGTTGAACATAAGATTAATGATGAGCGCTTCGATAAACTAGTCTACGAAGCGTTAAAGCAATTGGGCGCCAAACACTACAAAGCATATACAAAGAGTGAATATATCACCACCGATCTATATAAGAATCAAGAAGGTAACATTCGCTCACAAAGACCAAGCTCGCCAGCAAAAGGTGAAGAAGCTGACATTCGCTCACAGCGACCAAGCTCGTCAGCAGCAGATGTAGACTCAACAAAGGCTATTGACCAAGATAAAGAGGTGATTAGCAAACTGCAAAGCGAGAAACAAAAAGAAGTACGATCGCTGTCTAACAACATCCATCAACAATTGGCAAAAGCTCAAATTGCTTATTCAACTGCTTCAATGGCAAAATACTATCCCAACAATGTATTTGGAGTAGGAAATGGCAAGTTCTTTGTTGAACAAGCAATCAACTATTATATCGCCCCTGCTAATGAAGTAGGAGAAAACTACGAATATTATGACATCAATGAATTAAACAAATCTCCCAAACAATACAAAGCGCTCCCGAAGATTAACGGAATTCCCAAACAATCAGAAGGATTTAAGATTGGCTCAACAAACAAGGTTGGTACAAAATATCCATATAAAAAACTGGAGTTAGATTCTGCTAAAACGAAATTGAAAGAATTTCCAAATAGCATTACTAACGATGAAGAATCCACCTTGTTTATCGCCGCGATGCTTGCTGAACCAAGTCGGTATTCTGTCGCACACATAACCAACCTTTTGGTGCTGAGTAATTCTGAGCTAGGGACAGATACAAATATCTTCAATAAGTTGTCGATGACACAACAACACAGTGATCCTACGGGTGGAGCTACAGATGCTAAAGCACGTGCAACGACAAAGTTGAAAGAATTAGAGACAAATTATCCACAAGTAAAATCGCTTCTTGAAGCGAAATCGCCCAAAGGTGCTAGTAAGGAGGAAAAGGAAGCATTCAAGCAAATGAAAGGATTAACTTTGGCTACCTCTAACTTAGTAACTGATGAAAGAATAGGACATGAAGATCGTCCAAAAATCGTCACAGATAGAGATTTAGCAGCTGTCAAAGAGAATAGCCAGCTAATGGGGCAATTGCATCAAGCATTTGCAAATCATGAGAATATACAGGATGCCCAGTTAATTGAGACATTTAAAACATTAATTAGTAACCACTTACAACTTGAATAGATGCAATCTCTCTTACACAAGGCAGGCAAATGATCAACAATCATGAAAGTCAGCTAGTCTATAGCCAAAAATTCTTTGAAGATTGTTTAATCCGTGGTGGCTGGAAGCCAGTCTCACTTGAAGAGGGTCTTTATTTAATCATTCACCAGGGTAAGACCGATAGGTTTCCCATCTACGGAAAATTCGTACCGGAAAATTACTTCGTCAGTTTTCAGGGAGTTTACCCCTATCCTATTCCCGAAGAAAAACTTCCATTTGTTTTGGAATATATTAACTACGCTAACTATGGTGTGCCGTTTGGAAATTTAGAATTGGAAGAATCGACTCATGAGGTTTGTTTTAGAACAAGTTTAATGTTTTTTAATATCGAATTAACTGGACAATTGATTAATAACCTTATCCATAACTGTATTAAAGCAATGGAGCGTTATTTGCCAGGAATTCCCCTAATCATCGAAAAAAATCTCAATGTTCAGGAATCTTACGAAGCAGCAATATCTTCATCTTAAAGGGAGCAATTATCATGAGAATTGATTCAGAATGTGAGATTATCGAAATGCTTAACAATCGAGGTTGGCAATTGTTTCCGGATAAAAAACAGGGACTATATGTCACATCTTGTGAAGGGGAAAACGGTACATATAAAGTGTATTTGAATGTGATGAATTTGGATAAAGACTTGTTGATTAGTTATAGCTATATCCCGGTTAAAGCTCCCAAGGATAAAATTGAAAAAATGGCCTTACTCTTGAATAAGATAAATAGGAATTTGTCTTACGGAAATTTTGAAATGGACTACAGTAACGGGGAAATCACATTTAGGAATGGAATACATTTCCTTGGTGATAAATTTACTGAATATATGGCTTTGAATACAATTAGTCCTTGTGCCTTTACTGTTGATAAATATTTCCCGGCTATTAAAGCTCTAATCAATAGAGAAATTTCTCCTAAAGAAGCCTTGGAATTAGTCGAGCCATGATTTTAACCAATAGTGAATCAAACAAAATTAATGCTTCCACCAGAAATTTAAAATCTATCAGGTCAGAAATAATTCTACATGACAACTCATATTGAAACTCATCAAATAAACACCGAGTTAACCCTACACGACTCCTCCCAATCTCCCTTAACCCTTCGCGCCATTACTCTCACCCCACCAAACAAGACAACGAACTCATCGCCTGTCGCTTAACCTTTGAGTTAACACCACAACTTTACCAACGCATCGACACCGAAGCATTATTTAATTTCAAACCAGAAGCGCGATCGCCCTTGCCACCAATCTAATTGATAATGGTGCAATCAGCGCAAAACCCAAAAGCGATCGCCTCATACTGACTTGGCAGTGGCATAATGTGTAGGGCGATCGCGCCAAAACCCAATTTATTAGCGAAACACATTCCCCTAACTCAGGTAAGCAATACTCACCAACTAAGTCTGCCATAATGATTTCGGTACTTCTCAAAAGTGCGATCGCTAGCTAGGAGAATATCATGCCGGAAAATTCATCGTTGCAATTTTAATCACATATTTGTATGGCAGATCACACTGAAACTCATCAATTTAACACCGACTTAACCCTACACGACTCCTCCCAAACCCCCGTAAGCGTTCGCGCGATCGCCCAAATCGAGTAATCAGCAGTGCGATCGCCAATCTTGTAGGTTAGGTTAATAAAATCCAACCAATAACGTTTCCGAACCCAAAAAATCAACTATAATTACCACTGAGTTAACTAAATACGACAAAGATAGGACAACTCTTACCATAAAAATCACTGTATCTATCTTTGAATGAATCCTAACAACCCTGACGATCGCAATCAAATTGAAAAAGCAGATCCCTATGACCAAATATTGTTTGAAGGATACACAGATAAAGAAGTAGCAGAAATCAAAACTCTCATGGAAACGTGGGATAAAGCAACCTATACAACCTTAGCCAATAGCATTGTAGATCATGCTAACAGACACGGTTTTAGAGGTAATTATTTAAAATATTTAAGAAAAGCTAGTAATTTTAATAAAAAAGGTGCGCGAAAGAAGCTCTTACCTAATGGGGCATTTAGATGGAATAAAGGCACTGAATTTATCATAGAAGGAAATGAGAAAATTATATCTTACGGAGAAAATTAAGGATAACTATGCAGAACTTAGACTTAAAAAATAAAGCCGACAACGCCAAAAAGACTAAAGAATATATTGAGCAAATATTAAACCAATTGCTGAGTGATTATCAGAAAACTAAAAAAGAAAGACATCAAATAGCTTTATGGGAGGAGTCACAAGATTTTACTGTCTTAGGTGTCATCGAAGTTTTTACTAGTGATATTCGAGGATACGCCTTTCAAGTTGTCGCTAATGATAGTTTAGAAAATAACCAAGAAGTTGTTGAAAATTTACGAAAATTAAAAATATTTGAAATTCCCTATTTTGCTCAGTGGTACTTCTCCACAGAATCTGATTATCCACAGATAAAACGCTATATTGAAACCCTGAATTATCTACGTTTATTAATTATCGAATATATCGGCGAGCGCTGAGATTTAGTGCGATCGCGCCAATCTAAATCTAACTGATAATACTGCAATCATTGCAAAACCTAAATGCGTTGCCTACGTCGGCTCCTTTGGAGCATCGCCTCATAGTGACTTGGCAGTGGGATAATGTGTAGAGCGATCGCACTGAAACCCGATTTATTAGCGAAACACATTCCCCTAACTCAGGTGAGCAATACTCACCAACGAAGTCTGCCATAATAATTCCAGTACTTCTCAAAAGTGCGATCGCTAGCTAGGAGAATATCATGCCGGAAAATTCATCGTATAATATTACACTTGATAACCAAGACATTATCATCAAATTCAATAGGAATATTCTTGATGTTGAAAGCCTGACTAAATTTTTAGAATATCTGGAGTTAGAGACAATAAGATCGCGCAGTAATCTAACAGAAGAGGAAGCCACCACCGTAGCTGATGAAATAGACCGCGATGTGTGGTTAAAAATCAAGCATAAATTTGTAGGATATGGTAACTGAAACTTATCAAATAAACACCGAACTAACCCTACACGACTCCTCCCAAACCCCCCTAATAGTTCGTACGATCGCCACCAAGTATTAACGGCTGATGCGCTTGGATGTAGTTTAGGGCAATAGCAAGCTTTCGGGAAGTGCGATCGCGCTCGAATAATCAGAATCATCCAGTGGTAACTTCCTAGTTTCGCACCTTAGTAATGCGAGTATAAATGTTCAAACCAAAACTTACAAAGCAGAATCAAAAATTTGTTGTGCTGTCAAGTTTAGTTGGGGAAATAAAGGTGATGTAATAAAATTATTTCCCCTAAATACAGTCATTTGATAATCTCCGTCAACTAATTCGCAAATTGTAATGGTTTGTTGTTTAGGATTAGCAGTAAATCTTTTGCCACCGATCGCAGCATAGTCTACGATCCAATACTCAGGAATCCCCATTTCTTCATAATCCCTGAACTTGTCATAGTAATCGTCTCGCCAGTTGGTGCTAACCACTTCAACAGCTAGTGGGATAGATGCAGCTTGAATAACAGTCGATTGCTTGCTCCACAGAGGTTCATTCACGAGATTGTCATGATTTAATAGCAAAATGTCGGGAGAATAGGTTGAGTTATTGCTCTGAATTTTGACAAAGGCAGTTTTGGGGATGCGAAACGGAAGTCCCATTTGCAAGAACTGGAAGGTTATCTGTGCCGCCAAAAATCCAACAACATTTTCGTGTTCACCAGTTGGGGGTGGCATTTCTACAACGACTCCTTTATGTAGTTCGTATCGCACCCCGTTTGAGGGGTACCATTCGATAAATTGTTCAAAGGTTACTAACTTGGGTAGAGTTTGAGTCATAGTTACCACCTCCACATATATTTGACTTTACCATCGCTGCCCGTGGATTGTGCTGCAACTGAAAATGATGCAATCAGCGCAAAACCCAAAAGCGATCGCCTCATACTGACTTGACAGTGGCATAATGTGTAGGGCGATCGCACTCACTCTCACTAAACAAAACAACGAACTCATTGAGTGTCGCCTCATCTTCTGTGTCAACCCACAACTCTACCAACGCATCGACACCGCCGCCTTATTCAATCTCGAACCAGATGCGCGTAACCCTCTATCATCTGGAAAATTCCTCAGCGAACCAGACATTACTATCGAAACCAGTCTGAAACCCGATTTATTACCACTACTAGCAGAACACGCCATTAACATTGATGAAACTGCAAAATATATCCTGAATTTAAGCCAAGAACAACCCAATAACCAAATCCTTTTCACCGAAAGTTGGTTGGGTTTATTTGTTAAACAGCAACAAGAATCAGGCGAAATCGGCTATCGTACTCTTTGGTCTTATATTAGTCCAGAAAATCTGGCTCAAATAAGCACTTCTAAAGAAGGAATTACTGAAGGTATCGTTAACTTTTTTAAAGATTGGACTGAGGCGAATCTATCTGTCAAAACTCAAAAATATGCTACCAAAATGCTAGAAGGAATCGAGAAAATTTTGACAGAACTAGCTGATATTAACCCAGATAATATTACACAAAAAATAGAGGCAGATTTTCCATTATCTCCTACAGATGGTAGTATCTTTGAAGAAATAATCAATTTTTTCCAAGCTGATAATTGGCCGTTTGTCCAACTTTCAAGACAGCCAGCTTTACAAATACCGTTTCAAGGCGAAAATGGCAAATGGAATTGTTATGCTAGAGCTAGAAATGAACAAAATCAATTCGTTTTTTACTCAATTTGTCCAGTCAATGCACCAGAAAATAAGCGGCTGGCTGTAGCAGAGTTCATAACTAGAGCTAATTCAGGTATGATGATCGGCAACTTTGAGCTAGATTTTGATGATGGGGAAATTAGCTATAAAACTAGTATAGATGTAGAAGGCGATCGCCTCAGTTTTGCACTGATTCAACGATTGGTTTACGCCAACGTCACAATGATGGATGAATACTTACCAGGGATTTTGGCTGTCATCTATGGTAATCTCTCGGCACAAGAAGCGATCGCTAAAATTGAAGGTTAGTTAATTAGCCATTATTCATAGTGATACCGACAAGCGAGAAAATCAATCTGAGTGTTTCCCACCCGATATACAAGCCGATGTTCTAAATCAATTCGCCGCGACCAAATATCTGCATCCATGTATTTTAATGGTTCTGGTTTACCAATACCCTCAAATGGGTCTTGCATTACAGCCGTAACCAAATCTAATATTTTCGATGCTTTCTGAAAATCCTGCTTAAACCACCAAGCTAAATCTTCTTTAAATTGAGAACTAAAACCAGGACTGCGATTAACAATAACTGGTTTAATTTCAATGGGTTCAGCTTTCTTTTTCTTCTTGCTCAATCCCCAACTCCTGCTGAAGTTCTGCTAGCGTTTGAGATTGGATTTTACCTGTTTTTGACTCCTCTATTGCATCCAGTAAACGACGCGCATTAGCAGGCGATCGCAAAAGATAAACTGTCTCCAGCAAACTTACCAAATCTGACTCAGCAATCAAGGCTACATTTTCACCATCACGACGATTGATCATGTACACCTGATGATTTTCTACTACAAGTTCTAACAACTTAAAAAAGTCATTTCTTGCATCGGTTGGAGATGTGATTTTGTAAGGCAACATTAGTTGATGTACATAAATCTGTACATATATTATAGGATATCAATAGACTTCTTGCAGAAGTGGGGAAAAGGGTAAGGGGTAAAGGGGAAAGGGCTAATAAAAACCCTTTTCCCTTTAACCTTTTCCCTTTTCCCCCTCTTGCAAAAGTTACTTTTGCAAGAGGTCTAATCATCTTGCAGCGATCGCTAGCCAAAATTCAAGGGTAGTTGATCGATCAACTACCCCAGGGAATTTGATAGCTTTTAGCTACACAACATACACAGTAAAATTAACTAAATTGTCCTGACCAAACCGCAGTATATCACCATTAAGCAGGCGATATTGCATACCCGGAGTTAGAGGATTGTTGTTTAAATAAATACCATTTGTACTCATATCAACAATCATGTATGCATTTTGCGACCAATCCCAATCGACTCGCGCATGACGACGAGAGACTATTCCCTCGCTGGGAATGCCGGTCAAGTCAATTTCTGGCGGCGCTATTCCAGGACTTTGACTGCGACGACCAATATAACCTCCTTCCCCAACGAGGTGAAATTCTCTGCCGGTGGTATGAATCAGCTTTAAGGCTGGCGCTCTTTGAGGCGGAGGGACATAAGCAGGTGGTGTTGGTTGATAAGCAACCCGCGGCTGATAAACTGTTGAATAATCAACAGGAGCTTGTTGGGGAGGTTGATAGTTAGGTTGCTCCGTAGGCGGTCGTTGATACTGAACAGGTGGTGGCTGACTGGGTTGTTGTTGAATAGGCGGTGGTTGGCTAGGCGGTTGTGGTGTCGGGGAAACTACATTACCCACAGGAGTGGAACACCAGGGACAAACCTTAGCATTGTTAGGCAGGGCGCGGTTAAAATATTCGCAACTAGGATTAGGGCACCGATTTGCAGGCATAGGAATTTATATCATCAGGCATAGGTTGTAAAGCTACGAGACCGACTTTACTAAGTAAACACTGACCCTGACGAGTGGTTAGCATCTGGGCAAATGTAGAACCACCAGGCAGGCGACTGGTGTCTTTAGGGTACACTACAAAAACAGGGTATCCTAACGGGTAGCTTTGGAAAGTTGTGACATCAACATAATAATCATCATGTTGACACAAATCATCTGAGGGATTAATTGAGCGGCGATCGCGTCGTTGAAACAGAGGTTGAATTGCAGACTTTTTGCCATCTGCGATCGCTAATGGATAGCCAGTACACTGACTCGAAGTTTTGCTGATAATGCCAAAGCTGATAATACCAGTGCTTCGCCCTTCTAAAGTCTCACTACGTATTAAGTTTTGGGTTTTTGTTGTATCAAGTTTAGTAACATTTGCTGCAAATAAAGCTTCGTCTTGAGGGACATTTTTGAGAACTATTTCTTGAAATTTACTGATTGCTTCCGGTTCAGTGGGGGCAAAAGGTTTCACAGGCAGATTTGGAAGTTTGGGACTAATTTGCTGCCAATTGGTGATTTTACCTGTGTAAATTTGACGCAATTGCTCAAGATTTATTTGCCCCCCAAGAGCATTAGCAAGATTTGAGTCTCTCTTATTAAACGCTACAAAAACAATTAATCCATCATAAGCAACTGGTTTTTTAACAAGTTTATCTGTAATGTTGTCTTCCAAACTAGTAATTGCAAAGTCTTTCTTGTTTGTTTGGACTTCTTCGATACTTTTACTCGGATTATTTACATTTAATGACAAAACAGATTTATAGTTAAATGTTGCTGTTGCATCTAACTTTGGTCTAGTCAATAACTCTCCTAAGCGACTATTGTCTACTGGTTGCGTTAAAACATAACTCCATGTACTATCTTTTTCTCCTGTATAAGTAAATTCTCCAGAAGGAACGTTAGAGACTTCTGAGAAATTCCGCACAAGTTTAGACCATAGTATATATTGATTATGATCATCTGTTTTCTTGCCAAAAACCCAATATAAAATTCCTCCACCGATTAGTAATAAAGCCAGAATTCCTATTAGGATTAAAGGCAGTGGTAAGCGCTTTTCTATTACTTGAGAAGCTGTAGAACGCACTGAACTTTTGCCATCATCCTCTTTGGGAAGTTGCAGCAATGCTTGACGAGCCATTTCAGCATTTTCGAAGGGGGTTTCTAGCCCCATTAGGCGATAAATAAATTGCTTTAAATGGCTATCTGTATCTGGCCATTGTTGATTATCTCTAGGATCAAGAGGCTGATTAGATGAAAAATTAGTTGTCCGTCCTACCCATAAATAAAAGGCTAGCAATCCTAATGATTCTAAATCTTGGTCAGGTCTGGCGGGCGCAGGTTGAGGAATAATAGGTGGAATAAATAAGTTTTCCCAGGTAGCTAAATCGCAAAAGTATATAGAGAAATTTTGATTATTTTCTATTTTAATTAAAGTACTATCTAAATTAATATTGCCGTGAGTTATACCTAGTTGTGTTTGATTTGAAGGAAAACGCAGCTTTTGGGTGTGGAGAAACTGGAGAGTTTGCAAACCTTGATTTAGTACTTCACGTACATCAGGAGATGTCATTGCACCCTTCTCTATGAGATATTTCCCTAAAGTTTGAGATGACTCTATGCCTTGAGTGATCAGATAACAGCGCTCTCCTTTTTCATCTGCGATCGCTTCTTTAGTTTCCACAAGACGGAAGTTTTGAATTCGACTATCGGCTAAACTTATCCCACCTACCCGTTTGAAAGTCTCTTTGCGCTTTAGAGTCTCGCTTTCATTGAAAGAACGATTAGGTAGCAGGTATTCTTTAATGATGACAGGTTGTTTGTCCTTGAGTTGGATACCTGAGTATAAGCGGCCTAAACCCCGCACACCGATAAAACTACCTATTTTATAAGTTCCCTGACTTCCTTTAATCTCAGCGTCCTGTGGTAAAGTTGCCGGAAAACCACATTCCAGGCAAAACTTAGCCCCCTTGATTTGCTGCGCCGTTTGGAAAGGGCGATCGCAACTTAAGGGAGAATTATACGAACAGGGGTATTCTGGATAAAAAGATTCAAATGAAGGCATATAACCAATTAAAAATTCAAAATTTAAAGAGTTATCAAGCGTGAACTAATCCTAACTTGAGGGCAGCCACAATAGCTTGAGTCCGACTAGTAACCTTCAATTTTTCAAAAATACTGGTGAGATGCGCCTTAACAGTAGCCACTGTTACATATAAATGTTTGGCGATTTCTTCATTAGAAGCACCTTGAGTTAACCAGTATAAAACTTCTTGCTCTCTTTCGGTTAAATGCACCTCATGACATGCTTTCAGGCAAGAGTCTGAATAAGCCTGAAAAAACCGGAAAAATCGACTAGCAACTTCTGAAGGCAGATAAATTTCTGATCTTGTAACAGTCTCAATTGCCTCACATAATTGTGTTGCCACACGATTTTTAAACACATAACCTGCGGCTCCCGCCTGCATTGCTCTAAAAATCCAGTCATCTTCTTGATGGGCTGACAACACTAAAACCTTGCCAGTATAACCAGTTTCCTTAAGCCGTGCCAGAACTGTAATTCCATCGCCTCCCTTCAATTGCATATCCAGCAAAATTAAATCTGGACACTTCTGTGCGGTAAACTTTAAAACCTGCTCTACAGAATCTGCATCACCCATAACTTCTACAGGTAACGCAGAATTAATACTATAGAAACTGAGAAGAGTACGTAATCCTTGGCGGAATCGTTCTTCATCATCTACCAATAAAACTGAAAGTTTCTTATCATCATTAGCCATCTTTCTAATTACAAATTAAAAATTACGAATTACGTTAGCGTAGCGGGGCGTAGCCCATTACGAATTAATTCCCCCTCCTTGTTCGAGGCAAAATTACAGAAAATTGCGCTCCAGTTTCTGATAGAGCTTGTGCCCAAATACTGCCTTGATGATCCAAAATAATTTTTTTAGCAATAGTTAAGCCTAGACCAGTGCCTCCTTTTCGCCGAGAATAAAATGGGGTAAATACTTTTTGTAAATCTTCTTGAGATAATCCTGGGCCTTGATCTGAAATTTTAATTAAAACTTCATCTTGAAAAATTTGCCAGCTACAGGTAATAGTTGCTGAGTTAGGACTGAAATGAACAGCATTACTGAGGATATTATCAAATACTTGTTTCATTTGTAATTTGTCCATATTCAGTACCGTTGATGTATCAGGAATCAAGATTTTAACTTTTTTCTGATTAATTAGAGGTTGTAAATTTGTGATACTTTCAACGAACAAACTTCTTAAATCTTGAGGTTTTACTCTTAATTTTGCTCCTTGTCCACAATCAATAAGCTCATTTAAATTAGTATCTAAATCTTGTATACTTTCGCTAATTATTGTTGCTTGTCCTTGCCAAGGATTATCCTCCAACCCTAAGCATAAGTTATGAGCATACAATCCTATAAGCCCTAGAGAGTTACGCAATTGATGACCTATCCGATGCAAGACATCTTCTAAAAGTTGAATTTCAGTTTTTTGTCTTCCATAGTCTAAGTAAATATTTATATACCTACTCAGGAGCATAGCAGAGCGTTTTACGTATAACTGCAAACTCTCTGACAGAGGTTTATGAGTAATGATTTGAATGTATTCAGGTTTTTGATTTCTATAGGCGATAGGGCAAAGATAAGAAATAGATGAATCCTTAAGTTTAAATTCATGTAAAGTCAAAGCAGGCGGAAAATCTGTCAGCCATGCTTCTGAGCGCAAATAAGCTAAAGTTTGTGGGGAAAAAGGAGCTTGGTCTTGACCATAATTGATAACTTCCTGATGATTTTTCAGCAAGCAATCATGATAGACAATCCGGGCGAAAAAAATTGGATATTGACTAGTTAACTGCTGAGACTCTAGCTGACAAAAGCTCTGAACATCTGAGGAATTCAAATAATTCGAGCCATTCTCTAGTTTTTGTATAGAAAAGCCTAGTGTCATAGCTTCACTCGCTTTTTGCAACCAAATATTTTATTCTTCTACTGATCAGTATAAAATTATGCAGCCTCAGTAATGTTTATTTTTTTGTTAAGTTATCTTCTTGGATGCTTAATACAAAGAATTATTAAGTTTATATTCATAGGCACTTCCCTTTTTTCTAAGTATTTATAGGTACGTAGTAATTTTATTTCTTACGTCTGGATAAGTATTGTGAGTATAAGCATATCGCCCGCCCCACAAGACAAAATGTAGTGCGTCCAATTCATAACTGCCCCAGACTAATCTACAAACTAAAATTGCTGCTTTTCGGATTTTTGGAAATCTAATATCTTCCAGCCCTGCATTATAGAGAATGGGGAAGTAGGCAGGGGGGGCAGGGGAGCAGGGGAGCAGGGGAGCAGGGGAGCAGGGGAGCAGGGGAGCAGAGGAGCAGGGGAGCAGAGGAGAAGTTACAGTAAGTTTTATCCCCTCTGCCCCCCATCCCCTCTGCCCCTCTGCTTCTTTCTTGTGCCCAATGCCCAATGCCCAATTGAAAAAATATCGACAAAAGTCTAATTACCTTTAGAAGGCTGATACATATACTGTAGATGCATCTGGATTAGCTACCAGCAGAACACCTTCATGCTTATCTTCGTTCTTCAAACTTTAGCCGATATTCTAGCTGGAGGAACCTCACTTACCAGTACAGAGCAAATTGACTTTAGCCATCCTGGTAATCGAAGGGAAGAGGGAGCAGGGCCGACTCTCAATTTATACATTTTTGATATACGTGAGAGTAAGCAGGTACAACATTCTGGTAGGCAAGTTGAACGCAAGCTAACACGCGCTCTACAACCTGCCACAGTAAATTGGGCACCCGCTTGGTTTGATGTTTCTCTGCTATTAACAGCCTGGGATAGAACAGCTTTAGGTGAGCATCACTTTATCAGTGAGGCATTGACTGTGCTGTTACGTCATCGCACTTTGGAAGAGGAGTTTTTGGTTCCTGAATTACGGGGCTATGGTAATTTGAACATGACAGTTGCCCTAGAGCCGCCAATTGAGATTGGCTCTTTATGGAGCGCTCTCAATGTGCCATTACGTTCAGCCTTATATTTAACAGTTACAATTCCCGTCGAGCCACAACCTACTCCAGTACCTTTGGTTTGGGAGCGGATTTTCAATTTGCGAAATCAATTATCTCGTGATAGTGACAGTTTAGTTCTAACTAGGCGAGTTGCGATCGCGGGTATTGTCAAAAGTGCGGTGACAAATCTGCCGTTGGTAGCGACAGAAGTAGCTGTGAGGGGAACTGAAAAGTCCATATTAACCACTAAAGAAGGGCTGTTCTTTTTTGAAGACCTTCATTTAGGTAATTATGTTTTGACTCTGAATCATCCTGGCTATTTACCCCAAAACGTCAATGCATTGGTAGATAACCAAAGTCATACTTTCAAAGAAATATTTCTAACTCCTGAATAATTAGCTTTTTACTGACTTGGAGAAACTTTCATGGCTAGACTTGATTACTTTGCTCCTGGTGTCTATATCGAAGAAATCGACCGAGGTAGTCGACCAATTGAAGGTGTTAGCACGGCAGTTGCCGGATTTGTAGGCTTTACAGAAGACGTTCGTGGCGGGGCTGAGTTAT
This sequence comes from Nostoc sp. DedVER02, assembly GCF_034530675.2. Classification (NCBI taxonomy): domain Bacteria; kingdom Bacillati; phylum Cyanobacteriota; class Cyanophyceae; order Nostocales; family Nostocaceae; genus Nostoc; species Nostoc sp. DedVER02. The sequence goes on along the minus strand of NZ_JAVRCP020000004.1, from coordinate 9,407 downwards.
ACAAGCCCATGCTAGTAACCACTTGGACACAATACTTAAACTATTTTGCTCGTCCTAATTCTGATGGCTTCACCGACTTCAACGCCTATTTACCATTTTCAGTCTACGGCTACTTTATGAATGGTGGCGGTCGTTGTTGGGTAACAAGCATTGGCACTCAATTACCAGGCGCACCCAGACCTGCCGCAACTCCAGAACCGGCTACCCTCAGAATCAACTCTAGAGGTAATCGTCCAGCCCTCCGCTTTACTTTGCGTCCTGAGCAAGCATCAGGCGGATTAGTAAATCTCGTCATTATTGATGGTTCCCCCCGCGCCTTACCAGAAGGTACTGAAGGTGAAGCGCCTCCAAATACAGGTGAATATTTCACCATCCAAATTCGTCGAGGAGATGAACTTCTAGAGCAATACGAAAACTTGACAATGAACCGCGAACCTGCTGCTCAAGCAGCGACTTATGCGGTGACAGCATTGAGAAATTCGATGTATATCACCGTAGAAGACATAACTCAAAGTGGACAGCCTTTAGCTCGTCGTCCGGTTAATGGTCAATATGAACTAGCGCCGCCCATTGTCGCCGCCCCACCCGACAGATTTTCACAGAATTTAGAAGGGGTACGAGACGATCGCACCGGGGTACGCGGTATCTTTGAAGTTGATGAAATCACAATGCTGGCCTGTCCTGATGTGATGCGGGCTTATCAAGAGCAGATACTGAATTTAGATCAAGTTCATGGCATCATCGAACTGATGATTAGTATGTGTGAGGGTTCTGCCAGTGGCGATATTCCCAATCCGCCTAACCGTATGGTTGTACTTGATGCGCCACCGGATGCCGTCAAACCTCAACAAGTAGTGGAGTGGTTAAATAGATTTAACCGTCGTTCCATGTTTGCGGCCCTTTATTATCCTTGGATCAAAGTACCTAATCCACGCGATCGCGGTAATCCAATTTTAGTACCTCCTTGTGGTCATGTGATGGGTGTTTGGGCCCGCACCGACGAAACCAGAGGAGTTTACAAAGCCCCTGCAAATGAAGTTCCTAGAGGCGTAATTGGTTTGGGCTATGACACCAACTTCCGCGAACAAGAACTATTAAACCCTCTGGGGATAAATTGTATTCGCAGCTTCCCAAATCGAGGTATCCGCATTTGGGGCGCACGCACTTTAGTTGAGCCAGATAAAACAGAGTGGCGTTACATCAGTGTACGGCGGTTAATTAGCTATATTGAAAAATCCCTAGAATTGGGAACTCAATGGGTAGTTTTTGAACCGAACGACCAAGATTTATGGGCACGTGTAACCCGTACCGTCAGTAACTTCTTAGAGCGCATCTGGCGTGAAGGTGCATTATTTGGGGCATCTCCAGCACAAGCATTCTATGTCAAGTGTGACGAAGAATTGAACCCACCAGAAACCAGAATTTTAGGACGTTTGTACATCGAAGTCGGTGTTTGCCCCGTCAGACCTGCTGAATTTGTTGTTTTCCGCATCAGCCAATGGAATGGCATTGAAGATAGCGAGTAGGGCATTGGGCATCGATAAGAGATAGGGGGGACAAGAGAGAAACTTGTTGAATAATTCTCCCCTCATCCCCCTGCCCCCTGCTCCCTTGCTTCTTCCGCATTCCCCATTCCCAAATTAATTACACACAAAGGAGTCTAAAACTATGGCAGGCGAATTTTTAACCTCTTGTAAATTTTACTTTGAGGCTGATGGAATTACTGATAAATTTATCAAAGAAATTAGTGGATTAGGCGTTGAAAACACTCCAGCACAAGAAGTCCACGGTTCATCTAAGGGCGCTAAACTAATGCGTCAAGCTACACCAACTGTTGTCAAATTTACCAACATCACAGTAAAAGTCATCGCCACGGATGATATTGACCTTTATAAATGGTATCAAGACTGTAACGAAGATATGGGAGATCCTCGGAAGTGGGCACAGAATCGTAAGACTGGTTCAGTGGTTGCTTACGACCAACAAGGCTCTGAAAAAGCACGCTGGAACATTGTCAATTGTTATCCCTGTAAATACACTGGGCCTACCTTAACAGCCTCTGGTGGTGATATGGCGAATGAAACAGTTGAATTAGTTCACGAAGGAATCAAACGAATCAAATAATCGTAATTACGTAAAGCCTGCGGCATAGCTTTGCTTATAGCGTAGCGGTAGCGAGTCCGCAAGCTTCATTACGAATTACGTTAGCGTAGCGGTAGCGAGTCCGCGTTCGCTTTTAGCGTCTCGCAGAGAGCGTCATTACGAATTACGAATTACAAATTATTTTACAGTGGTACAATCCGCAAGCCGAATTCCAGAAGTTCTGACAGCCCATCGGTTCTATTTAGAACTGACACTAGAAGGGCAAAACGATGCCAATTGCTTCTTTTTGGAGTGTCAAGGCTTCAAAAGAACACAAGAGGTAATTGAAATTTCTGAAGTTACTTCTCAAACCTGGGGTAAAAAAGGGCAGTCAAAAGGTCAGGTGGTAAGAACTAAGCTTCCTAGTAATCCCAAGAGTGGTAATCTCACTTTACGTAGAGGTACTACAAAATCTATGGATTTTTGGAAGTGGTTTGAAAAAGTCGAAAAAGGTAATTGGTCTGAGCAACGTAGACTGGTTGCTTTGTCTATTTATAATCAGGCAAATGAAGAAGTAGCTAGATTTGAATTAGCTGGTGCTTGGCCTGCAAGTTACAAAATTGCTGATGTCAACGCCCGCAGCCATGACATCGAAATTGAGGAAGTGGAGGTTGCTTTTGAGGAATTTAAGCGCGTGAAGTAATTAGGAGGAGTATGTTTCCTACAGAGTTTGAATTTACATTGCCAAAGGGGTATCTAGACTCTGAAGGCAACCTCCACCGCAAAGGTGTAATGCGGTTATCAACGGCGATAGACGAGATTGCACCCTTGCGTGACCCGCGTGTTAAAGCTAATCCCGTTTATGCCACTATTATTATATTGTCACGAGTGATTACCCACTTGGGTGCTTTATCAGAAGTGACTCCTGCAATAGTGGAAAACTTTTTTGCCCAAGATTTAAATTACCTGCAAGATTTTTATCGACGAATTAATGGCTTGGAAGGCGAAACTTCCACACCAGAAGATACAATAAATTCCCCCGAAGCACTTATTCATAATTGATTTGGGAATGGGGAATGGGGAATTGGGCATTGTACATAGGGAGCAGAGAGCAAAGCCTCATTAATGGAGTTCAAAGGCTCATTAATGGAGCTAAAAGACTCATTAATGGAGTTCAAAGCCTCATTAATGGAGCTAAAAGACTCATTAATGGAGTTCAAAGCCTCATTCACGAGTATTGAAAACTTATCCCCAATTCTCTAATTCCCAATTCCCAATCCCCAATCCCCAATCCCCAATCCCCAATTCTAAAATGACTTATGCCCCGTAAAAAGGATACTCTCTGCACAGAATTTGCCTTCACTCTTCCTAGAGGATTGAGTGATAGTGAACACCGAATACATCGTCATGGGGTGATGCGTTTAGCCACCGCCAAAGATGAAATTTTGGTGCAACAAGAGCGCAGAGTTCAGGAAAATCCAGCTTACGGGGTATTAGTAATGCTTGCACGGGTCATAACTCGCTTGGGCAGTCTCAATTCTGTTAGTCCTGATTTACTTGAAGAACTACTTTTACATGACATTGCCTATCTCCGAGAATTTTATAATCGCATCAATCAGCAAGGTAATGTACATATTCCTACACAATGTCCCCACTGTAATACTCAATTTTCTGTAGAGCTAGAACTAGCGGGGGAGTCGTAAGCTACCCCTCTGATACTTTATATGAGGAGGTAGCTTTTATTGCTTATCATTTTCACTGGTCACAAGATGATATTTTAAATTTAGAACATACTACCCGTCAGAGGTGGGTGGTAGAAATCAATAAAATTAACCAAAAATTAATATGAAAGTAAAAGTTAGTTACTCACCAACTCTAAGTGAAGTCAATGAAGTTGACCTTACCACAGAAACTACAACGAGGGGAGAATGGTTAATAGGTCGTTCTCCTGATTCTGATTTAGTTTTAGACAGTCCTGATATTAGTCGGGTACATGCTAAGTTTTTTGTTAAAGCTGGAAATTACTATTTCTCTGACCTTGGCAGTAGAAATGGCTCAATATTTAACGGGAAACAAGCTGAAAAAGATCGACCATATTCTTTGAGCGATGGAGATATTATCAGAATTGCAGATTATGTTCTGATATTGGAAGCAGTTGCTCCTGCTTATGAACAACCAGAGACAGTCTTTAGAATTATAGACCCTTCACTGTTTTCTCGGCCGCGATCGCCTGAAAATGTCAGCACTCCTAACGTTGCTAGTCCAACCCCAGAAGTAGTTAGCGAAGTTGCAGCCCCTATTAGTCCCGAAGTAGAAACACCTTCTCCACAAGTCAGCGAAATCCCAGAAGTTGTTGCTACTCAACCTGATGATGTCATCCCTGAAAACATTATTCATTCACCAGAAGCAGTTAGCGTTCCACACGATGTCAGTGATGAAATTGGGGATTTGCAAGCGTTAGTTGAACCAGAAGTTAGTGCGGATGCTGAAGAAGTAGAGGTTCCAGAAGTCGTCGAAACCTTAGAAGTTTCTTCTACTGTAGCCGATGATGCGATCGCAGCACCTGAAAATACCATTGAAACTCCTGAAGAAAGTATAGTTATAGAACCCACTCACGATGATGCTACAGACTTTGAAACAGCGCTAGCCACAGAATCTACTTTTGTACAACGGCGTGATACAAGTGCTATCCCCGAAGCTACGTCTGATGAATATGCAGAATTAGAGGCAGCACTAGAAGCAGAAGTCACCTTTGTACAACCGCGCGACATTTTCCACCAAATTCCTGCAGAGAGTGCCATTCCTGAAGCAACCTCCCATGAGGATGCATTAGAAGCAGCACTAGAAGCAGAAGTCACCTTCGTACAGCCGCGTGACATTTTCGGCGAAGTTTCTAATGAGGAAAGTACCATTCTTGAAACTACTCATAATGAAAATGAAGTAGTAGATTCAGATACACCAGTTGCAGAAGACGTTAGTTCAAATTTTGGTGAATTTGTCAACGAAGTTCCTAAAGAAGAGGAGATTCAGCCGCCAGAAACATTAAGCCAAGTTACACAAGATATCAATGATGAATTGCTAGATTTAGAGAGGTCATTGGCGGCAGAAGATAACACAGCTGTTGAGGAAGTAGAACCTAGTTTTGCTGTTGATGAAAGAGGAAGTGAAGTTTCTGAAGCATTGACGGAGCCTGATAATATCGTTGCGGAAGTTTTCAGCAATCAATACACTGATGTGAATAATACAACTACAGAAGAAACTAGTGTAGATGTTGATGATGTTGCCCTAGTAAATGAAACTTCTGATTTAGCTGATATTCAATCTTTGGAAGCAAGAGAAAGTCAATCTCCTGAGAACATCAGTCAAACTAAAGAAGAAATTTCTGAAGTAGAAGCAACTCAATTGGAGGAAACTATTGAAGAAGTTTCTGAAGCAGAAGCGACTCAATCTGATGAAACTCCAGAAGAAATAAATGTAAGTGAGCCTCCGCAAGTGATTATTGAAAGAAATATAGTACTCATCGCTCACGAAAGCAAGAAATCAGAACTCGCTGAATTTGTTTCTCAACATCAGGAATTTTTCTCACAGAGCTTCACAATTACGTGGCCATCTGTTGGTGAAGTCTTACAGCAACAAGCTGGGATAACTATTAGTCAACAAACTCCTGCACCCATTTCTGGAGGATATCAAACAATTGCTTCATTGGTTGGAGCAGGAGAGATTTTAGCAGTTATTTTCTTGAGAGATTTGCTGCAACCTCAGCCTGGTCAAGCAAATGAAGAAGCACTACTAAGGTTATGCACTATTAATCAAGTTTTACTGGCAACTAATTTGCCAACAGCAGAGGCGATCGTGCATTATCTTAAAGATATATAGCCTTACTTAATAATTCGTGAGCAACAAGATCCTCGACTTCTTAAAGAAGTCGGGGATATTAATATTTCGAGAAAGGTTGCAAATTGCATAGAATAGTTTCAATCATGAAAATTAAGAGAAAAAATATGTATATTTTAAAATAAAACTTATCTAGACAAATGCTTGCAAACTTAAAAAAGTTATTTAGACAACCAGTTATTCTTTCAAGTGCGATCGCTACAATTTTACTAGTAGGCATTCAAAAACTTGGGGTTTTCGAGCCTCTAGAAATGAAAGTCTACGACCAAATGATGCAATTACGTGGCGACCCAGGCCCAGACTCTCGTCTATTGATTGTTGCTTTAAGCGAAAAAGATATCCAAAAATGGAATTGGCCTTTATCCGGTGAACTTCTAGAGCGGCTATTGGGCAAACTTGAAGAATATCAACCGCGAGCCATTGGTCTAGATATTTTTCGTGATTTACCAGTACAACCTGGTCATGAAAAGCTGCTGCAACGCTTACAACAGAGCGATATTATCATTCCTATTTGTAAACATTCGGGTTCTAACAATCCAGGAATAGCGCCTCCACAGGGAATTGAACCAGAGCGAGTAGGATTTAATGATGTTGTAGAAGATACTGATGCTACAATTCGTCGCAACCTCTTATTTGTAAGTGCAGAGTCATCCGATTCTTGTCAAAGTACTTATTCCTTTAGCTTGCAACTAGCACTTAAATATTTAGAAGTCGGAGGCATCCAACCAGAATTTACCCCACAAAAGGAACTACGACTACGAAATACTATATTTAAACCTCTACAAAGTAACGCTGGCGGTTATCAAAAAGCAGATACAAATGGCTACCAAATTCTGCTTAACTACCGTTCTGGCCATCAGATTGCCCAGCAGATAACTATTACACAAGTACTTGAAAATCAAGTTAAACCAGATTTGGTAAAAGACCGTATCGTTTTAATTGGTTCCACAGCCAATAGTTTAAATGATATTTTTAACACGCCTTTTACTACTGGGAAATCAGATAATTCTGGCAAAATGGCAGGAATTGAAATTCATGCTCACAGTGTTAGTCAAATTCTCAGTTCTGTTCTAAACAAACAGCCTCTATTTTGGTTTCTACCTGAGTGGGGTAAAATCCTTTGGATATGGGCATGGACTGTAGTTGGTGGGTTGCTAGTATCGCGGATTCAACATCCACTAGGCTTAGGACTGTCAGGAGCAACAGCCCTTGCAGTGTTATTTGGAGGCAATTTTGTCATTTTTACTCAAGCTGGATGGTTCCCAGTGATACCTCCGGCTTTGGGGTTAGTATTTACCGCCGGGAGTGTTCTTGTTTATAGCTCTTATAAAACGAAACAAGAGCAACAAGAAATTATCCAACGGGTTCAAGAACACCAACAATTAATTGTAGAATTGCAAGGTCTTTTACGGCAGCGCGGCAATGCCTCAAACGAAGCACCAACTGTAATTGCTGATTCCATCAGACAAGAAATTTCACAAGGAACTCTACTAAATAACCGCTACAAAATTACTCAAGCCTTGGGTTCTGGAGGATTTAGTAATACTTATTTAGCTGATGATATTCAGCGTCCTGGTAATCCACAATGTGTGGTTAAACAGTTGCTATCCCCTCGCCAAGATGCAGAATATTTAAATGTCGTCAGACGATTATTTGACGCGGAAGCACAAATTTTAGAAATTTTGGGTAAGCACCCACAAATTCCCCAACTGCTAGCTTTTTTTGAAGAAAATCGCCAATTTTCTTTAGTACAAGAATTTGTGCGAGGGCACGCGATGGATAAAGAGTTAACTTCTGGGAAGCGACTCAAACAAGCCGAAGTTGTAGAAATACTCAAAGAAGTTTTACACGTGCTTGTTTTTGTTCATAGCTATGGTGTGATTCATCGAGATATCAAACCTAGTAATTTGATTAGGCGAGAATCAGATCGGCATATTGTTTTAATTGACTTTGGCGCTGTTAAGCAGATTCAACCTCAGCAGCAAGAAGCTCAGACGATTTCAATTGGTACTCCTGGTTATGCACCTTCTGAGCAAATGAGCGGTTTGCCAAAACTCAACAGCGACATTTATGCGTTAGGAATTATGGGAATTCAAGGTTTGACTGGAGTAGATCCTAGAGAATTTCGCAGAGATGTAAATAGTGGTGAAATAATTATCGAAGGTGAAGGTGATGGCAATCAACAGATTTGGCAACATTGGCGCGAGCTAACTGACGCTACAAACGAGTTAGTTATTATTTTAAATAGAATGGTACATTTCGATTTTACTCAACGATATCAGTCAGCAACAGAAGTGTTAAAAACTTTAGAAAGTCTTTAGTACTATGTTTAATCCACTACCCAACATTTGCCTAGTAGAGGCGCACAAATGTACATATTTACTAGGCAAGTTTTCGTATCAGCATTTTTTCAAAAGCAAAGTCGACCCCTTAGAACCCACATTCCGCAGGTTAGTTAGCAAAGCAGATAATATTTTCGACAGGGAGCACCAAAAAAGTTGAGAATCCAGTGTCTTTCGGAAGTCAAATTAGTAATTTGCTTGCTTTGGGCAACAGAAACTAAGTGAATCGACATAAAACATTGAAAGACCGAGCGTAGAGTCGGAGCAGCAGTAGGTTTACCCAACTGATTATCGATAGTCTTTTTAGCTCTATCGAGTGCTTGACGCAATGCCCTTTGACCCAAACTATAAACAAGCAAACACAAGCCCATAATCATGGCTGATGCAGCAACCCGTTTGGGTGAGTTGAGGAAGACACTGGAAGTAAAGAATAGCGGGTCTTTGAGAAAGCGAAAACCGCGTTCAGTAGATTGCTGTGCCTTATACTCAATTAACACATCATCATCACTTAACTCAGAAGCATCAAGAACATTGGTTGCTAGGAGGAACCTACCGGCTCTTTGGACTTCAATATCTATTGGAGTTTGCAGTGTGTAATCACCATCGACATGAAACGAACTTGAATCCAGGTGTAAACTGTCCATTTTTACACCAAATTTGCGAGCCGCAGATAGTGCCACCGTTACAAATACTTCTGTTAGCCCAAAGGAGTAGAGTTTGTCCAACACTCTACCTAGACGGTCATCGTTTAAGTGTTCTGGATGTATCCCTTCTCCCAGTAGGTGTTCTGTAGCTTTGCCAATAAAAAATTTTTCAAACAGATATAACGGGGCGCTGACAAACCCTAATCCGTTGAGAATCATTGCTTTTACTACTTGACCTACATTAATTATTTCTTGCGGATGGCTTCCTAGTAGCCGATTGATTTGCTCTACTAGTTCCATTTCGTCACATATGCCTGCGACTATCCCACAGTGGTCAATATCCTGTACTCTTATATCTAATGGTGATGCTGTCATGCTTTTAAAATGCAGCATTTAGGTTATTTCTAAAAATACAGCATTTGCGATCGCACCTGCGGAATGTGGG